>JAIRWS010000040.1 GCA_031268855.1 Candidatus Margulisiibacteriota bacterium
GAGGTTTTTCATTGGTATCTCATTCCCTAAAACACTCCATTTTCAACAATGTTTGCATCGCTATTTCTATATTTAAAGTTTATCAATTCTATCTTTAAGATGGCTTATAAAATCTCCATATTCAGTTTTAATATCATTTTTACTGACAGCTTTCATGATTTCATTTTTCATACTCTGCTTCTCTTCTTTGTTTCCATTAGTTACAGTTTCGATATTCTCAATGGCACTTTTTTTCTCATTGTATACAAAAGTTGAACCGTCTTTGTTTATGTAATTAGTAATTAATTTCGAAGATATAAAATCTTCCATCGTTGAAATATCTTTTACAACGTCAGCATATGCTAACCACGATTCCGAAAACTCAGGATAAGCATTAACAAATTCATTCCGTTTACTATTGGATACTGTATCAGAATCCGACACAATAATAAATTTCTTATGTGCGAGAATTAAAAGTTGCACTAGACACTCTACACCGGAAATACCCTTTAAATAAACCATGCCAATGTTTTTAAAATCGTTCACTTTTTTATTAAAAGCACAATATTTTTGAAAAAGCTCTTTATCAAGCCATCCTTCAAAAATAATATTTTTGTCTTGTATACATTCAAAAATACTTGCGCCAATAGCATTCCGCAGTAATTCATCACTACTAAACGGCGCTTTCCGATCTGGTTTTACTGCTGTAGTAACATCATCTTTTTTTTCAACAACCAAATGTCGATCTATGCAATTTGAATCTATCATATATTGTGAATGAGTAGAGTAAATCATCTTTGCATGTTCGCTTATTTTTAATAATTCATCCCGCAAATATCGCGCACTTGTAGGGTACAAACTCTGATCGGGTTCATCTATTAAAATAATATCTCGTTCACTCATCATATTGGAACGATCTTTGGTAGATAACATCAACAATATACTAATGAATTTTTTAAATCCATCGCTCCTGTCTTCAAAAGAGTATTTCGTCTCATTAACTACTTTTATAGAAATTTCATCGCCATTTGGGCGTAGCTCAATAGAAGTGTCTTTAAAGTCTTTCCATATCTTACGGAATGTCTGTGTTACGGTTTTTGATATTTGGCTTAATAAATTTTCATAATCTCCATCCTGTGATTTTGCATCTGAAAATTCGTTCTTAATATTTTCACGTTTGCACAAGACAAAAATATTTTCTAAAGATCTGTATTTGGTAGGACTTGCGATGAAATCAGCAATAACTACACTATTTGATAACAAGGTCTTCTCATCATATTGCCAATAATGGCATCGATATACATTTTCCTTGTACAGTTCTTCGATTACTTCAAGGATACATGCCTGTAAGTTTTGTTCTGCGCCTACTACCTCTGTAGTAAACGATTTTCCACTAAGATACACCTCTTTTTCACATTCAAAATCTGTTCCAGAATAGCTCCCATAACTAAAATGTACTTTTTCATTATTCGCAATATCAATTTGAATTAAATATTCATAAAAAACAGATTTTATAAAATCTCGAATCGATTTATGACTTTTAAAAACAATACATTCTGTATTTACATACTTCGCTTTGAATCGACTCAATACGTCATCAATATCTTTTTCCGACAATTTCAGTATTGCTCGAACAAAATAATTCTCTATTTTTTCATTATTTATTCGTTTTCTTCTATCTTTATCTGATACTATATATTGTCCAAACACTGCCGCGATTGCTTTCAAAATATTACTCTTACCTGCTTCATTCTTGCCAAGCAAAATCAAGCAGTTATTATCAAATATGATAGTCTGTGATTTAATAGAACGAAAATTTTCAATCTCTATTTTAGTTAGTTCCATATCAAAATTCTCCTTTATAAATATTAAATTTTAGCATTTTCTCCCTCAAACACCTCTCCCAGCACCGCCTGCTTCAGGCCCTCTACCTGCCCTCTACGTTCTTTCACCTGCATTTCCAAATCATCAACCCAATTCAGCAATTTTTCAACCCGCTCAACAATGACACGCTGTTCAGCAACCGATGGGAGAGGGAGAATAGCCGTTGAAAGCAATTTTTGATTCAAATTGTCCATTGTCTGCCCTATCGAATTTTGTAATAAATACGTTTGAAAAAACTTTGGCAGCAACAAAAATAGTTCCTAGAGCAAATTTGCTTTCTTGGTAATGAACATGGTTTAGAGCTTTCTTGTCATGTCCGGTTGATGACACTAACGGTATGCAAACCGCTTCCGTATCGAATTGAGTTGTTACTAAAGAATATTTTCCTGGTATTGCACTTGCCAGACCGGTTTTACCTTTTATAATATTGCAAGGAGAGCCTATTGGGCATGTCTCCCACTCACTCATTCCCCGCCGCCTTTGCCACATATTTCTGCCTACGGCTATTCGGCTTATCGGGAATAGTGCGAATTAGTAATCCTTCCTGTAATAACGGCTGAAGAATTTCTAAACGAAAATGTTCACGATGTTTCAAGCCAAGATACGCCTGGATTTCTTCCCTGCTCCTTGGGATAGAACAAAATTCAAGTATCGTATTTTTTTTGCCCTCATCGACTTGCGCGGTGACTTGCGCGGTGACTTGCGCGGTATTTTTGTCAGCATCAGGATACCGATAAAATATCGCGTGGACAAAAGTGGAAAACTCATACTGCAAGGGCGGCAGACCGGCATCGGCAAGCATTTTCTGCATCCGCAAAATACCCGTTCCCATTTTTTCGATATATTCGAGACGCTGCATTAAGTTGGCAATATTCGGATTACGCAAAACACTTTCTTTGCCAAAATTTTCCACTTTTAATCCCCTGGGCAGGCCGCCCGGACTAACGATTTCCACACGGTCATCAAAAATTTCCACCATCACATTGGCGCCTTTTTCAAAATAATCGCGATGGATCACAGCATTGATGACAGCTTCACGCAGCGCTTCGTAAGGGATTTCCGGTATTTCGATACGCGCCGGCGAGCCGTCAAACTCATAACGCAAATTAAGATGCCGTTTCAAAAAAATCATCGCCTGGTCAATGTTATCGACAATATCGGCATTAAAATCTTTACGGTCGAGGACTGTAACCTTATCGCGCCCCTTAAACAGCACGCAAGTTACCGTGGTATGAAAGAAATGATGCTCAAGGTTTTTGGCAAAAAACAATACAGCGGTGTTGTAATAATAACACTGGTCAAATTGCGTTTCTGCCGCGTGTAGATTTTTGAGTATTTCATTGGTGGCCAGCACAGACGAAATACCGGCAAGTTTCAGGAAACGGTGAAATTTTTCCCCATCAAAATCTTTCTTTTGAAAATCACGATTAACGAGTTCATCAAAACGGATTTTCCCCTCGGACTTTACAAACTCGATAATTTCATCGCGCTTCATTTTTTGGGAGTTTGGGCCAACCCGGTTATAAAAGCCTGAAGTGCAGCGATACGGTTTATCCGTCCCTTCCCGGACTTCAATAATGAGTATGTTTTTATACTTGCGGGAGATGATCTTCACCGGCGGGTCGCAATTTTGCGCAATGTCCTGGATCTGCGACAATAATTTGTTATCTATTTCCAGACCGACAACCTTGTTTTTATCGCCGATGCCAAGATAAATGAATCCACCTGATCCATTGGCAAAAGCGACCATTTCTTTATCAAGATTGGCGCATTGTTCCTTAAATTCAATGCGGTAACCTTCGCCCTGCTCCAGTATATATTTCAATTCCTGCTCGTTCATTAGGCCGCCTTATACAATTCTGTTTCCAGTTCCCAGATCGCCTGAAGGTAATTTTCCTTACTGCCAAAGACACTAATAATTTCCGCAGGAGTGCCATAATCATTAAAAAGAATAATGTCCGCCCGTTTGCGCTCCCCCCTGGCGGTTTTGTTTCCTTTAACGAAAATGCGGCCATCAGTAAAATAGACTTCTTCACGGACTTGAGTTTCGAGATCCCAACCCGCATGAACAATATTCGGGATAATAAATTGAGTTACAATATCTCTTTCAGACAGGTCTTTTTTGTTTGTCACCTTATTTATAGCCTCTTTAAGTAAGAATAACATTGATAGTATAAACAAAAAAGATAGTCTTTATTAATTATAAAGAAAGCAAGGCGCTCGTCAGTTAATCCGGGCTGCTATCGATTTTCTTCGCTACACGCCCACGCTGACCGTTTCCGGCAGAGTGCTGCCGCCGTCAATGACGAATTGCGCGCCGGTCAGATAATTGGCTTTGGCGGAAGATAAAAAAGCCGCCAAATACCCGACTTCTTCCGGATCGGCCAGCCGTTTGAGCGGAACAGCGCTGGCAATACCTTGAATGACCGCGTCGGGATTATCGGGATTAGACTGCTTGGCGATACTCTGCGCCATAGGCGTCAGGACATAACCCGGACAGATCGCATTGACGTTTATTTTATACGGCGCTAATTCCACCGCCAGCGATTTGGTAAAGCCGACGAGCGCGGCTTTGGTCGTGGCGTAGGCCACTTCGCCGGGGTCGGCCACCATATCGCCGGTCACGGAAGACATTATCACAATCTTGCCGCCGGCTTTCTGCAAATATGGCAAAACAATTTTGGTGACATTCCACACGCCTTTGATATTGACATCGAGATGCAAATTACGATCGGCATCGCTCAACTCCGCGAAAAGACCGAGTTTGCAGACACCGGCATTATTGACCAGTATGTCGATACCGCCGTAAGTCTGCGCAGTTTTCTCCACTCCGCTTTTGATACTGGCCGGATCGGTCACATCCATTTTGAGCGCTAGCGCTTCCGCGCCGGATTTTTTTAATTCCGCCGCCAGCAGATCCGTCTGTGCGGAGCGGGCGGCTAGAGCGAGTTTCGCGCCTTCGGCGGCAAACACTTTGGCAATGCCGCTGCCGATACCCATCGACGCTCCGGTAATTAACGCAACTTTTCCAGCCAGTATTCCCATAATAATCTCCTTTAATATTCTTGATCGCCGTCCGGAGTTTTCATCCAGACTTTGTCTTTACGCCATTTGAAAATCAGCATATAGCCCCACAACAGCAGACCGACACCCATATAGCCGATGAAGCCGAACCAGGTCACAGGCGTAATACCAATCGTGCAGAAAAAGGCGATCACTATGGACACGGCCAGCGAAATCCAGCGCAGCACATTGCCCCACGGCAGGACAAAAGGCCGTTTCCACTCCGGATGTTTTTTGGCCAGCGCCATAGAGGAAATCGTGCTGATCGCGTAGCAAAGCGCGCAGGCAAAAGCCATGAGATCAAAAAATGAACGAATGCTCTGCATCATAATAAACAAAATGCTGATGCCCAAAATTAAGAGATTCGGCAAAATAGGCTGAGCGTGTTTGTTGGTGTACGAAAATGCTTTCGGCAGAAAGTTTTGCCGTCCCATAGCGTAGATCATCCGCACACCGGAATACCAGAAACCCAGCACGCTGGTGGCGATAGGCAGCAGCACGCCGACCACGCCGAGTAGCAAGGCATACGCTGTCCAGCCGGGAAAAATTGTCAGGAACGCTTTGATCGAAACGAACGGCGAGCAGTCGCCGTTATTGGTCAACTGCGCCCAAGGCATCACACCAGCCACTGCGAAATAAAATATCGCGTAAATTATGCCGCAAGTGAGAACCGAACCCAGTATCGCTTTTTTCTGATCGTGGATCGGAAAAGTACCTTCCTCAACCAGCGCCGGCACGGTTTCAAAACCAAAGTACGGCGTGATCAGGAACGCCGCGCCGATGCACCAGCCTATCCATTGCGGCTTGAGCGTGTCCGCACCACCCAGAGCGGTAGAGAAAAAGCCGCCAAAATTGGCCAGCGACCACGAACCGGAGAAAAACAATAACAGCGAAGTCAAAACAATGCCGCCAATTGCGGAAAACAACATATAAGTCTGGACTTTACCGGCGATCACATTTTTCAACATCGACAAGGCAAACCAGAACAGCAGAGAAACCACGCCGATGCCCAGCATCACACCGTCCGACCAGCCGAGATTAAACTGAAAATTGATCCAGTCAATAATACCCAGCGTGCCAGCGGCTGGCACTGCTATCCACGCGCACATAATCAGCCAGCTCGACCAGAAACCAGCGTGTTTGTTCAGACCGATAGTATTGAACACCAGCGAAGAACCGGCGCTGGGCAGCATCGTCGAGAGTTCCGCATACACATAAGCGATCGGCAGACACATCAAAGTCATCATAATATAAGCCAGAAATGTCGCGGGGCCGCAGTAGGACAGGAAAATACCGTCCCAGTAACACATAAACGTAAAAATCGCGCCGGTAGCCAGCGCATAGACATACAACAGGCTCAGCGATTTACGCAGAGCATTCTGTCCACCTTCTACAATATTTTTTACCATTTTTATTTACCTCCTCTAAATTTTTTTTGCCGTTCACAAATACTTGCCGAGATACTCTTCCGCCAGCCGCACACTGCCGTCCGCATAACCGACGCTCAACGCCTTTACCGGAGTGCTTCCGCTATGGCTGGTCAGCCAAGCCAGAAGCTGCAGCCTGCGCTGCATAATAAAGGTGTTAATTTCCGCCAGATCCGTTTTGGCTAGAGGCAGCACTTTTTGATAACCGGACAGCCAATTCTCGACCAGGTGTTTGGTGATCGATTTGTGCTCGATGAAACTCACAGCGGAAGCCAGATCATGCAGATACCAGCTAAAACCGCAGTCATCAAAATCAATGACTTTGATAGTCATGCCGTCCACCAACAGATTGGCCAGCCGCAGGTCAGCGTGGATCAAGCCGAAATTCTTTTTAGTCTGCCCGTATTTTTTCAAGCGTTTTTCAATAATGCCGGAAACTCTCGCCAAAATATCGATGCCCTCGCCGGTGAGATCCGGCGCATCCTGCCAGCGTCCCCAGCGAGGCTTGGCGCCAAGCATTGTGTCATGGTTCCAGACAAAACGATCCAGCGCGCGCGCCGTCGGCCAAGTGCGCGTGTTGCGGTGCAGATAGGCTGTTATCTCGCCCAGATCGCTAAAACTGCGTAACATTTCGGCTTCGTCATTTTCATCAGGCGCGCGGCCTTCCATAAATTCATACAGCACGCTGGTGTAGGTGTCTTGGGTTAGAGAGCTTTTTAAGAATTGAATATACTCGCCGTCCAGCCCTTTGAGCGGCTCGGCGACCACAACCGCCGTGTATTTTTTGACGTACTCCACCCACGTTAATTCCGCTTTTAATTCGCCAAGCGTGTGATAACCCGGACGGCTGATGCGCAACACCGCGCGGTCGCGGCTCAATTTATTCGTGACCAGATAAGTGATGTTCTCGGACAACTGCAACAACCCGGCCTCCCAGTACGGCTCTTTAAAATACTGGCGTATCGCATCCCGCGCCAGATCGTCAAATAATTCCTCATCCAGCGCGACGGCGACAGCTTGTTCCGCTTTGGTTATTTCCGGCATTTTTGTTTTTGTCCCAGCCATACGGCCGCTCCTTTTTTTAAGCCTGCGACAAAATATCCGCTCTGGACGTTTTGATACCCGCGCTCAAGCGTTCTAATAATTCGTCACAATATTCCTTGGTGCAAAGCACGCCAGGCTTGAATTGCAAAACGCTGTTATTGAGCATCGAGTAGATCGCCCAGACGCCGTGCTCGTTATACAGACGCTGCATCACCGGTAACGCGCCTTTTGCTCCGGCGAAAACTAAGCCCATGATGAGGCCGTTTTGGCGAATATCGAGAAAGGTGTCTTGGTTTTCGGCTTTAATTTTTTCTAAACCAGCGCGCAGGTATTGCGCAACAAACGCGACATTAGCGACGGTTTCCTGACGCTGCAAAATTTCCAAAACTTTGTGCGCCACAATGCAGCCCAGTTCTGTGCCACCGTAGGTGGACATATGCGCGCTGCCGTCCAGATGTATCCACTTGGCCGCCTGATCGTTCATTACCACCGCGGAGATAGGGTAGATACCGCCGCTGAAACCTTTGGAAGTCACGATCATATCCGGCGCGACATCATAAGTAGAAATGCACCACATCCGGCCGCTGCGCAAAAGCCCCGTCTGTATCTCGTCAGCGATATACAGCGCGCCGTATTTTTCGCACAGCTTTTTGACCGCCGATAAATAGCCGGCTGCCGGCAGCGGAAATCCGTAAGTCGCCGGTATCGTTTCCATAATCACGCAGGCCGCGTCGCCTTTGCTAAATTCTTTTTCCATAGCGTCAAGATCATTGAAAGGCACTTTGGCGTTTTCGTCCGCGTCTTTCTCCAAAAGAAAAGGCCGCGCAAATCTTTCCGCGCCGGCGGACACCGCTAAGCCCGTGTGTCCGTGATAGCAGTTCTCCACCGAGATGATTTTTTTGCGGCTGGTGGCGCAGCGCGCGCTTTTCAAAGCCAGATCCACAGCCTCCGCGCCAGCCGCGCCAAATATCGCGTGTGTCATACCCGCCGGCGAAACCTTGATCAATTCTTTGGCTAGAGCGGCCTTGTGCGGCGAAGGAAAATGATGATTACCGATGTCGTAATTTTCCAGTCCCTTGACCAGTGTTTCCATAATTTCCGGATTGCGGTGGCCAAGACTGAATGTTCCGCCGTTGATATGCACATCCATCAGCCGCTTGCCGTCCATGTCCCAGAAGTAATAACCCTCTCTTTTGCCCATTACAAAATTTATGCCTAAATCCTGCCACTCCTGCGTTTTACCGGTGTTCCAGTAGCACAGAGAATCCGCAATAACTTGTTCTTTGACTGAAACCATCTTTTTCTCCTTTATTACATTTTTGCAGTTTATTATATTTTATATACTTTTTTGTATAAAATTTGCGCGGAGTATACATAACTGCATTATTGTTGTCAAGCAGTTTTTCACGCTTTTACAACCGCGTAAAAACAACAAAAATTAAGAAAGAAAAAACGGGAGCTAATTTACGCGGTAAACGTCATAAACATCTTTGACTTTTTTCAGGGCGCCTATCAAACGCAGCAGCCGCTCGAGATCGGCGATATCCACAATCAAATGGATTTTACATTCGCCCTGTCCGCTCCGGCGCGCCGTGGCCTCCTGCACATTGAAACCGCTGTCAGAAACAACATTGAGTATATCTTTGAAAATACCGACGCGGTCAAAACCGGCAACTTCCAGCGACGCCGCGTAAGTATTCTGCGGCGTGTTCTGCCAAAACACTTCGATTTTTCTTTCTTTTAGTTTGCTGATGTTTTTGCAGTCCGCGCGGTGTACGGTAATGCCGTAACCCATCGTTACAAAACCGACTATCGCATCGCCGGGCAGCGGGTGGCAGCAGTTGGCCAGGCGGATCAGCACCGAATCCACGCCGTCTACGACCACGCCGGCGCTGTTAGACTTGCGCGCGCTGCGGCTACGCTGACTGGCCTCCGGCGCGGTATGCTCCGCCGGCTCCTCAACCGGCTTGTTTTTTTCTTTGTAATTTTCCTGAAAAATTCGCGCGACAGCCCGGGAGGCCACATTGCCGTGGCCGATGCCAGTATATAAATCGTCGAGATTATAAAAAGTGTAGCGTTTCAAAACCGGCTCAGTGTATTTTTCGTTATTTAAAATCAGCGCCGGATCGAGCAGCAATTCTTTAAGCGCGGCCTGTAGCATCTCGCGGCCGGTTTCCAAATGCTGCTGCTTATTCTGCTTGGCAATCCAGCTTTTGATCTTGGTTTTGGTGCGCGGACTCTGCACAAAAGACAGCCAGTCACTGTTTGGCCGGCCGATCTTGCTGGTCAGGATCTCCACCACATCGCCGTTGTGCAGCGCGGAATCCAGCGGCACAATTTTGTTATTGACTTTGGCGCCGACGCAGCGGTTGCCGACCTCGGTATGCACCTGATAAGCAAAATCCACCGGTGTCGCGCCGTGGCAGAGCGAGTAAATATCGCCTTTGGGCGTAGACACATACACTTCATCGAAAAGGATTTCCGTTTTTAGATCCGCCATGAATTCCGCGCTGTCCTTTTTTTCCTCGGCGAGCTGGCGCAGCCAGGTCATTTTACCGATATAATCAATATCTTTTTGTTTGGAGCGCTGCTTGCCGGCTTTAGTTTTGTCCGTCTGCTTGTACAGCCAGTGTGAAGCGACGCCGTATTCCGCCTGACTGTGCATGGCAAAAGTGCGGATCTGTATCTCCACCTGTTTGCCTTCCGGCCCGATAACCGTCGTGTGCAGCGACTGATAATTATTTTCTTTGGGCATGGCAATATAATCTTTGATCTTGCCGGGGATCGGCTTCCATTGGGCGTGGATCAGCCCCAGCAGACCGTAACACTCGCGCTCGGTATCTAGCAGCACACGCACCGCCGAGAGATCATAGATCTGCTCGAACTCCAGATGCTGTGTCTGCATTTTGCGGTAAATGGAATAAAAATGTTTGGCGCGGCCGGACACTTCGCCGTGAATATTATTCCCGCGCAAAATCTCCCGCACCTTTTCGCAAAAATCCTGAATATAGGCTTCCCGCTCGCGGCGTTTTTCCGCCACCTTGTCGCGGATCTGCCAAAATTTATCCGGCTCCAGATAACGGAAAGACAAATCCTCCAGCTCCCACTTGATCAGCCCCAGACCCAGCCGGTGCGCCAGCGGCGCGAAAATATCCATCGTCTCCTGCGCGTTTTCGATCTGCTTGGCGCGCGACAGATACTCCAGCGTGCGCATATTGTGCAGGCGGTCAGCCAGCTTGATGAACACGATGCGAATATCCTTAGCCATGGCCAGCAGCATATTGCGTGTGTTCTCGGCATGGATCTCCTCGCGCGAACGGGAAATTTTCAGCTCGGTCAGCTTGGTTACGCCTTTGACCAGGAACAAAACTTCCGCGCCGAAAAGCTCCTGGATTTTTTCTTCCGGCGTGGCGGTGTCCTCCACCACATCGTGCAGGAGAGCCGCGCAGAGCGTGTCCACGTCCTGCTTCAGCCCGGCCAAAGTCAGCGCGACCTCCAGAGGGTGCGCCAAATACGGCTCACCGGACAAACGCTTTTGCTTGCCGTGCGCGGCGGCCGCAAACTGATAAGCCTGCCGGACTTTATTTTGGTTTCTTTGGGAAAGATAGGCGCTGTGCTGCAAAAGTTTATCAAGCATTTGACAGCTATTTTACAGCGAAGAGCGCGGTTATATCAAATTTCGCGCGCGGAAACGGCCGTGGCTTAGTTTGCTATATTTTTAACTATTTTATACCAGTAGTATAAAATAGTTAAATTTGACTTTTTTATACCAGTAGTATAAAATAGTCAAATATGGCCAAAGTTAAAAGAAATATTTTAGCGGAACTCCTTAAAGAATTCGCTTTGCCGCAAATCTCGATCTTGTTGGGGCCGCGGCAGGTCGGCAAAACCTTCCTGCTAAAAGAACTGCATCGGGAAGCCCAAAAACGCCAGCTGCGCTGCAGCTATTACAATCTCGAACTGCCGTCCGATAATTTAAAATTCAACCAAGATGAGGCCGGTGTGTACAAAATGCTGACCACCAATACCGCTGTGCTTTTTATTGACGAATTTCATTATTACCCGAATATTTCCAAACTATTCAAAGCCATTTACGACAGCAATAAAAAAATAAAAATTTTTGCGTCCGGCTCGTCATCAATAGAAATACATAAACACCTCAAAGAAAGTCTGGCTGGCCGGCGGCTGGTCACTAAAATAAATCCGCTGACCCTGACTGAATACGCGCAAAAAAACAAAACCCGAAATCCCGCTAAAACGCTTGACGAATATCTGGTCTATGGCGGGCTGCCCGGATTGGTGCACGCCGATAACAAAGAGCACAAAATACGGCTGTTAAACGAACTGCTGGAAACTTATATCCAAAAAGACATCAAATCCCTGCTCAAGGAAGAAAATATCCGCGCTTTTAATAATTTGCTGTATTTGCTGGCCGAACGACAGGGCTCGCTGATCTCCGTCAATAACCTGGCCAATGAAATCGGCCTGACCAGCCGCACTATCGAAAAATATCTAACGCTTCTGGAAAACACTTATACTTGTTTCCCGCTCGGCTCATATTCCAAAAATATCGGCAACGAATTAAAAAAATCCCGCAAGTTTTTTTTGTACGATTTCGGCATTCGGAATACTATACTGAAAGATTTTTCCGCCAGCCGCAGCAGAAAAGATTTTGGCGCTATTAACGAGTCTTTTGTCTTTTTGAATTTGCTCTGGCAATTGCAGCCTAATATGGAGCTGCGTTTTTGGCGGGACAAATCCGGCAACGAGGTGGATTTTGTCCTGCTCGTTGACCGCCAGCCAATACCAATAGAAGTAAAAACAACCTGGTCGGACGCCGGCATCCCGCAAGGTCTTAAAGCCTTTCTCAAACGTTACCCCGCCACAACCCAAGCGTTTGTCCTATCAACGAATTATATTGGCGTGGCTAAATATAAGAATACCAAAATCATTTTTATGAAAACCGTGGCTTGCCTGAATTTGCAAAACTTCACCAAGGAGCATTTTTGACTTTTTTATACTACTAGTATAAAAAAGTCAAAAGGGGGAATTAGTCTTTCTTTTGATTTGCCGGATTTTCCTTAATCGCATACTCTCCCGCTTCAAGTTTAGCGATGACCTCATGCACTTTGACCTTCTGCGTGGAAGTACGCGGCAGCGGCTCGGCAGACACGGCAAAGTCACCGATACGTTTGTAAGTCGGCAGGCCATGGCTCAAATGTTTTAATTCCGTTTTGACTTTGGCATAGGCGTTTTCCGTGTTTTCCGGCGGGTAGATTACGGCAAAAACAGTTTCATGCCGGTCTACGTAGCGGCCAAAAACCGTGATCTCCTCGATCAACGGCGATCTCAAATAGTGCGCTTCCAAATCTTCCGGGTAAACATTTTTGCCGGAAGCCATCACGATCACATTTTTACGGCGGCCGCGGATGTGCAGCTCGTTATTTTTGTCAATGAATCCCAGATCACCACTGTTAAACCAGCCACGCTCATCAAAAGCATTTTTAGTCGCTTCCGGATTTTTGTAATAACCCGGCGTCACCGCGTCTCCCTTGAGCCAAATATCGCCGATGCCGTCGGAATTGAGATCGCGCACCTCGACAAAATTATTACCCAGCGGCTTGCCCACGCAAATCGGCGTAGGATTGTGATATTTGCCGCCACAGATCGGCCCGCAGGTCTCGGTCAAGCCGTAGCCTTCGACCACCCGAAAACCCATATTTTTATAATAAATGCAGTAACGCCAGCCGAAACGGGAACCGCCGCTCAAAAGCATGCGCAGCCGCAAGCCAAATGTTTTGTGCACCGGATAAAAAATTTTATCAACCAGGCGTCCCAGACCCAGATGCCGCAGATCCGGCGCATACCGGACAAAGAACATGAACAAACGGTATTTGAACATCGATTCATTTTTGAGTGTTTTGACCAGACGGTCAAAGAATATTTCCCACAATTGCGGCACCGCTGACAGCACCGTCACCGGATATTTGGCCAGCGTGCCCAGAATATCCGGACCTTTAAGCGAATTTTGAAAAATCAATCCGCAGCCCGCCAGATACGGCGCGTAAAATCCGGCCAAAATACCATACACATGATACAGCGGCAGCACCGTCATAAAAATATCCTGCGACACGGCATAGACGTGCTTGACGCAGGCCAAAGATATAGAGATCAAATTTTTATGCGTAAGCTGCACAACCTTGGGCACGCCAGTGGTGCCGGAAGTATAAACCAGAATAGCCACATCTTCCTCCGCCACTGTTTCCGCCGGCGCAAAATCGCGGGGGAGATCTGTTGCTTCGATACTCAATTTTTCCACGCCGTAATCCTCAGCGGCAAAATCCCTGGAAACATACAGCAGCTTCGTATCCACAAAATCAAGCATTGTCCGGTGCAGGTCAGGTTTGAGATTGGTGTCCAGCACCAGAACCAGCGCGCCCAGCGACGCAATCGCCATAAAAGTAATGCACCATTCCGGAGAATTTTTGCTCAAGATGCCGATGACATCGCCTTTTTTGACGCCTCTGGCCTGCAAAGCCGCGGCACGGGACAAGACTCTCCGCCAGGCCTCACTGTAAGTGATACCCTCAACGACAAAAGCTACGCCATCAGCATGTTCCAGCGAGGAGCGTTGGCATTCCTCAAAAATGTTGGACATACACCTATATAATAACTCAAAATCTGGAGATAAGCATCAAGTATTACAAATATACCAACCCGCCAAATTTACGCTATAATTGCCGCTAAATAAACCAAAGGATAAATTATGTCGAAATACAATGTCGCGGTCGTCGGCGCAACCGGCGTGGTCGGCCAGGAAATGCTCAAAGTGCTGGAAGAAAGAAAATTTCCGGTCAATAAGATAATTCCGCTGGCTTCAGCACGCACCGCCGGCTCACGTGTGGAATTTCAGGGACAGGAAATCGTTGTGCGGGAGTTAAAAGAAACTTCTTTTCAAGACGCGCAGATCGCTTTATTTTCCGCTGGCTCGGCGGTCTCGGAAAAATTTGCGCCAATAGCCGCGGCGGCGGGAGCCGTGGTCATCGACAATACCGCTTTTTTCCGCATGGACCCGCAGGTGCCGCTGGTCGTGCCGGAAGTTAACGCTCGTGAAGTAAAAAATCGCCCCAAAGGCATTATCGCCAATCCCAACTGCTCCACGGCGCAAATGGTCGTCGCGCTCAAACCGATTTACGACGCGGCAGGCATCGCGCGGCTGGTCATCTCGACCTATCAGGCGGTGTCCGGCACCGGCAAAGAAGCGATCGACGAATTGCAGCAAGAAGTTGTGGATATTCTGCAGTTCAAGCCAGTGCGGCCAAAAGTTTACCCGTATCAGATCGCCTTTAATATCCTGCCGCACATTGATAGTTTTTTGGACAGCGGCTACAGCAAGGAAGAAATGAAAATGGTCAATGAAACCCAAAAGATTTTTGGTGACGCCGACCTACGTGTGACCGCGACAACCTGCCGCGTGCCGGTGTTTTACTGCCACTCGGAATGTGTCAATGTGGAAACGAAAAAGAAACTCAGCGCGGACGAAGCGCGGCGGCTTTTGCGCCAGGCGGAGAATGTAATCGTTTTGGATGAACCTCAAAAAAATATTTATCCCATGCCGCTACTGGCCGCCGGCAAAAACGAAACTTTGGTCGGGCGCATCCGCGAAGACATCTCGCTCGACAACGGACTGGAGCTTTTTATCGTGGCGGACAATCTGCGCAAAGGCGCGGCTTTTAACGCTGTGCAGATCGCGGAAGAGGTAATCAAAGATTTATAAAGAATTATTGAAATTTTACCGCGGTTTGATCCGGCGGCACGGCGGACAGTCGGTGCTTTCTGTTTCTTACAACGACCGCTCGACCCAATACACGCGCTTTGACACGCTGGTCAAATATACCGTGCCCGATAAAACGGAAAAACTCACTTTGCTGGACATCGGCTGCGGTCTGGGCGATCTGTATGATTATTTGCAGACCAGCGGCTACCAAAATGTGGATTATACCGGCCTCGACATCGTGCCAGAAATGCTCAGCGCGGCGCAGCAGAATTATCCGGCGGCCAAATTTAAGAATGAGAATTTTGTCACCGCGAAACTGGAAAATTACGACATTATTTTGGCGTCAGGCAGTTTGAATATTATTTTTGACCGGCCGGACGATCAGGCGCAGTACATCCAAAATGTCATCGAAAAAATGTACGCCAGCTCGCGGCTGGCCTGCGCTTTTAATCTGCTGGATCAAGACGCGATGCATTTATATGCACAAGACCCGCGGTTTTACTATGCGGACAAAAGGCGCTTTTTGCAGTTCTGCCGTTCCTTTTGTCCGCAGGCTTTACTGGTCTACGGTTACTTGCTCAACGATTTCTCGCTGATCCTCAAACACTAGGCAATTTTCTTGCCGGACAATTTACCATACACATACATCGAAGCGTAATACGAGGTCGGCACACTTATTAGCAAGCCGAGGCCAAAGCATAACGTACCCAATATATTTATGCCCAGCAGCGCCAGCGACCAGACGAATAAATTCAAACGCTGACCGGCCACTAATTTACGGCTGGCGGCCAGAGCTTCGGTCGGGCTTAATTTTTTGTCCACCACAAGCAGCTGCGTGAACATATAAGTGTAAGACCAAACGATGCCCGGGATCACGAACAAAATCAGGCCGGCTGTAATGATCAGCGCACGTAAAATACACGCGCCGATATATTGCCAGAAATACTGATGATTGTCCGCGTCAAGGAAATGCTCCAACGCAGGAGCTCTGCCGGAAAGCACGGCCAACAGCACACGCCGCCAGCCCAGCGCGATCATCACAGACACATAAATCGAAAGAGCGGCTATGAGCAACATTACCAGCATGCACACCAAAACACCGCCATTCAAAGAAAGGCCCAGCACAACGCCGCCGGCCAAACTCACAAGGTACGTGGCCAGCTCAGCCAAAACATACAAACCCAGCGTTATCCAGAAAAACTTCTTGGTTTTAGCAAAGCCATAACTCAGAGATTCGACTATTGAAAACTTCCAATCACCGTTATCTATATTTTCAACACGTTCCAATTTTTCCATTTCTGCCTCCTTATTAAAAAGTTATTAAAATTATAACAAGCTTTAATTTTTTTTAAAGTACTATTAAAAATATCAGTCAATATCTTGGCAATCCTTTAGTAACGGCTGGACTGTATTATTACTTCATCAGAAAATCAAATGACTTACTTTATAGTATTATCTTTTCGGTCACCAATATACAGCGGATTATTGTCTCTCACTCAACTTCGCTTCGCTTGTTAAGTTCGAGCAAAAATGTGTTTCCGAAAATCAAACGACTTACTTTATAGTATTATCTTTTTGATCACCAATATACAATGGGTTGTTGTCAAACATAAAAGCTCTGGCTGTCCAATTGCCGTCCGCCGGATTTTTTTCGACAAATTCAGCAAAGCCAACCAGTTTAGCGTCAATATTATCGATGTGATGCAAAGCAATGGCTTCTCTGGTCATGGGCGTTTTGGGCGAACCAAATTCCTGCTGGCCGTGATGCGAAAGTATCAAATGTTCCAGCAGCATTTTTTTCTCCAGCGGAAACCCGGGCAGCTGGCGGATCTTTTCCTGCAAAATCTCCAGCCCCAGACTGATATGCCCGACCAGCCGGCCGGTATCCGTGTAGCCAAAAGACATTCCGGCGTAATCAAGCTCGCGGGTTTTGCCGATGTCGTGAAGAAACACGCCGAGCAGAAGCAGGTCTTTATTCAACGGATACTGCGCCGCGACAAACAAAGCCAAATCCAGCAGCGCCGCGGTGTGCTCGAGCAGACCGCCGAGACAGGCCGAGTGGACATTTCGCGCGGCGGGGGCTTTGGCAAAATCAGCCAGAAGTTTGGCGTCAGACAAAAATAATTCGGCCAGTTTGCGCAAATCCGCGTCGCCAAGCCCTAGCAGAATATCCTTTACTTTTTGCAGGGTCTGCGGAATGTCTTTTTTGGTCTGGCGGATAAAATCGCCAGGGTCATATTCGTCTGCCGCGGCCAGCCTGACCTGGCCAATATTGAACTGCCGCTTGCCTTTGTATTCACCCAGCGCGCCGCGGACTTTGATCACGGAGTTTTCCTGTATCCGCGGAAATAACTCCGTGTGCTCTTTCCAAATATTGGCTTCCGTCTCGCCGCTGGCATCGACCAAATGGACATTGAGATACGGCTCACCGTTTTTGGTGGTTTTTTCCTGCCGCCGCGCCACGGCCAAAAAAGTATCCGTTGTTTCGTTCAATTTTAGATCTTTGAGCAGAGGCTTGGTCATAATTATTTTGATTTTAGCTCAAGCGGCGTTATTTTTATAGCCTGAATCTTCTTTTTAGCCGGCGGCGGCTAATAATGTATCCTTTTTCCGCCGCCGAAATATTCAAAGCTCCGGGCACATTAGTGGACAAGCTATGTCGAGAATTTGTGGCAGCTATAAACCAAACACCCCTGTTCAATGTTTTTCTTGAGCCGCTTTTTTAATCAGCGCTCTGGCCAGGGACAGCACTACTTCTTGAGAGCCAAGGTCTAACCGCTGTCCTGACACAGAGCCGCCAGTTTTTTGCTCATTTGAAAATAGCGCGCAGCTAAAGCCGTTTTAGTATTTTTTCCGCAGTGCGATCCAGCTGACGCTGGATATCGTCTTTTAAAATTTTATATAGAGCGCCCTTGTTGATGTTTTTTTTCAGCGGCTTTTTGGTATTGCGAAAAAGCAAGTCTGGAGTGAGCTGTAAAGCCTGCGCCATTTTTTCGATCATTTCCACCGAGGGAAATCTTTTGCCCAGCTCTATCTCGCTGATGTAGTTGGTGGCTGTGTTGCAGATGTCAGCCAGCTTGGTCTGGGTCAAGCCGGATCCCTTGCGGGCATTGCGTAAATTGCGGATAAATATTTCACGTAAAGTCATTAGCAAATGCTAATGTCTGAGGCCATGCTTGACAAATGTCTAACTGATAGTATACTAAATATGTCTTTTAGATAGAGTCATCTAAAAGCTGATTATTGTTACCGCAAGAAAAGGGGGTATTTTTTATGGTAAACGCAAGCAATTACACGGACACGACAGACACGGATTTCAAAGCGGGGAGTTATAATATCGATACGGGCAAACCTCTTTCGTCCACAGGCGTGAGAGCGGCTTTGCACACCAAAGAAAAAATCGCCAACAAGCAGGTCTCTTCAGCGGACGCCACGGCGGATACTTTGACCGCTAATTCCAGTGATAGCTATTATCCAACAGCCAAGCTGGCCGGGAAAAATCTCGACGCGCTGAGGAACGGCAAGCAGGATAAGCTCGCCGCCGGCATAGCCAAAAATATCGTGGCTTATTCCGGGACGGCGGGAACACCTGGCACGCTAACCAGAACCACGACTATAGACACCGCGGCGAACGCCAGCGACGACAGGATACCCACGGAAAAAGCGGTGGCTACCGCTTTGTCTGGAAACGAAAACACGAGCAATAAAGCTACGTCAATTACTGCTGCCAACAAAAACGATGTGGTCAAGTATCCAACGATCGGGGCGGTGACAGCCTGGGCGACCACTACGTTAATGGATTTACTTTTGCCTATAGGGACGATAATAGCTATGGAAACTATGGCTTATTACAACAACGCCGACGCTACATTCAAAAGCAAATGGAAAGTCTGCGACGGCAGCAGCAGCAACGCGCCGAATCTGAAACATAGATTCTTGCGCGGTTTCGAGTCCGGCGACAGTACGACCGGCGGCGCGAACAGCGTGGAGGTGGATGTACCCTTAAAAAAGCATAGCCATACCTTTACTGGCGCAACGGCAAGTGGTTCTCTTAATCTATATCACTATGGCGACGGCTTAGACAGAACAATTTTTACCAATAGCGGGGATAGTAGTACTTCACTGCCCAATAATAATGGAGAAACTACCGGAGAAGGAATTAATTTTTCCCTTACCCCTTCCGGCACGATCAGCAGTGAAGGCGCGGATAGTTCAACCATTACCGTAAGTACGTTGCCAAGTTATTACACTGTAATTTATATTATGAAAATAGCTTGATATACTGATGAAGTGTCGGTCGCTGACTGCACCTCATCTTCTTTAATCCGCCTGCCTAACCACGCGCTCTATTTTTGTGCATTTACCGCGTGTGTCAATCTCCAGATACACCGCGTTAAAAACCGCCGCGCCGATTTCGACCACTTCAAATTTGGTTTTAAGACCGGAGAGAAATCTTTTTTGCGCGGCCTCGACGCTCATGCCGAGATTGGATTTTCGCGCGCCGACCATGCCGGCGTCCGTAATATAACCAGCGCCGTTTTCCAGTATCTGTTCATCCGCGGTCTGCACATGCGTGTGCGTGCCAAGTACAGCGGAGACGCGGCCGTCGAGATAAAATCCCAGCGCTTTTTTTTCCGACGTCGCCTCGGCATGCATGTCCACGATCACCGCGTCGGTTTTTATCCGGCGCAGTAAATTATCCAGCGTTTGGAATGGACAATCCAGCGGCGTCTCAATAAATGTGCGCCCCAGAACATTGGTCACCAGTACCTGCATACCCTCGATGTCCAGCAGGACATAACCCGCGCCGTACTCGCAGCGCGGATAATTGAGCGGACGCGCCAGCAGCGGCATCTGCGCAATGTCCTTAAAAATTTCTTTCTTGTCCCAGATATGATTGCCGCCGGTCAACGCTTGAATGCCCAGTTTGTCCGTCAGCTCTTGATACACTGGCAGGGTCAGGCCAAAACCGCCGGCGGCGTTTTCAGCGTTGGCGATGATCAGATTGGGTGCGTATTGCGCGCGCAGCTCCGGCAGGACTTTGGCCGCGGCTTTGCGCCCCGCTGAGCCGATGATATCGCCGATAAAAAGAACTTTAAGCATTGCTTATTTCGCAATATCCTGCACCCGGGTCTCGCGGATGACCGAAACTTTGATCTGTCCCGGATATTCCAGCTCGGCTTCGATCTTGCGGGCAATGTCGCGCGCGGTCTTGAGCGCGGCGGCGTCATCGACCACATCGGGCTTGACCATGACACGAATCTCGCGGCCGGCCTGAATAGCAAAACTTTTTTCCACGCCATTGAAAGCGTTGGCGATCTGCTCCAGTTTTTCCATGCGCTTAATGTAGGACTCGACCGCCTCGCGGCGCGCGCCCGGCCGGGCCGCGGAGATAGCGTCAGACACCATGACAATGATCGCCTCAACGGTATTGGGCTGTATTTCCTCGTGATGCGCCAGCACCGCGTGGATCACTTCGTCGGATTCGCCGAGTTTTTTCAAAACCGCGCCGCCGAGTTTGGCGTGCGTGCCTTCATTCTCAAAATCGATGGCTTTGCCGATGTCGTGCAGCAGGCCGGCACGCAAAGCCAGCCGGTGATTGACGCCCAGCTCCTGCGCGATCAGGCCGGAGATCCGCGCGACCTCGATCGAATGCTGCAAACAATTTTGGCCGTAACTGGTGCGGTAAGCCAGGCGGCCGATCAAATCGTAGGCCTTGGGTGAAAGATTTTGCACGTCGAGCTCCAGCGCGGTTTTTTCGCCGATCTCCTGTACTTTTTTGCCCAAATCTTTGCGCATTTTCTCGACGGTTTCCTCGATGCGCGCCGGATGAATACGGCCGTCGGAGACCAGTCTTTCCAGAGTCAGCCTCGCAATTTCGCGGCGGATCGGGTCAAAGCCGGACAACACGACAACTTCCGGCGTGTCATCGACCACAACGTCAATGCCGGTCAACTGCTCAAACGTGCGGATATTGCGTCCCTCGCGGCCGATGATGCGGCCTTTCATGTCGTCGCTGGGCAGCTCGACTATCGAAGTGGTATTCTCCACAATATTGTCGATCGCGCAGCGCTTGATCGCCAGCGCGACAATGTCCCGCGCTTTTTTCTCGCTCGTGCGTTTGGTCTCCTCTTCGTAATCATTAATCATTTTCGCGGACTGGCTTTTTAATTCCTGCTCGAGGCTGTCCATTAATTGTTTTTTGGCTTCTTCTTTGGACAGGGAAGCGATTTTTTCCAGACGATCCGCGCTTTCACGGTAGAGAGCATCCAGCTTTTGCTGTTTGGTTTCCAGGTTAGTCCTGGACTCGGTAATTTCTTTGTCCTTGTTCAGCAGCGTTAATTCTTTTTCGTCGATGCGGACTTCTTTCTGCGTCAAACGCTGTTCGATCTGATTCAACTCATGCCGGCGTTCCCTGATCTCGTGCTCAAAATTATTGCGCAATTTGAGCAGCTCGTCTTTGTTTTTGATCTCCGCGCTTTTGACAATATTTTCCGCCTGCAGTTTCGCCTCGGTCAGTACTTTTTTGACCTCGAGATCGGCATTTTTCAATTCCGAATCCGAAAGATATTTGGTATACAGCAAAACTATTACGCCGCCTAAAACCAATCCACCCAAACCTAATAATAATCCATACGCTATCATGCCCTCTACCTCCTAATTTTCTATTGACCTGTTTTTACTTTTCCGCTTTGGCCAATTCTTTTTCCGCCGCTTTTTCGTCTGCTGAGTCGTCGTCCTTCGGCGTATCGTCCTTCGGCGTGTCGTCAAATGTGTCCGGCTTGATCGCCACGCGGACTTTATCCTCCAGCTCCTGGAACACGGCTGGATTTTCACGCAAAAACTTGCGCGCATTGTCACGCCCCTGCCAGCGCGACTCGCCGTAAATAATCCACGAGCCGGATTTTTCCAGCACGCCCAGTTTCACGCCCAGATCGAGAACATCGCCCTCGCGCGAAATGCCGCTGCCGAACAAAATGTCGAACTCCGCGGTCTTGAAAGGCGGCGCGACTTTGTTCTTGACGACTTTAACTTTCACGCGGTTGCCCAGGAAATTCTCGCCGTCCTTGAGTATCTCTGAACGCCGCACATCTAGCCGCACCGAAGAATAAAATTTCAGCGCGCGGCCGCCCGGCGTCGTCTCTGGACTGCCAAACATCACGCCGATTTTTTCACGCAGCTGATTGACGAAAACCACCACGCAGCTGGATTTATTGACGATAGCCGTTAATTTGCGCAGAGCCTGCGACATGAGCCGCGCCTGCAGACCCATGAATTGATCGCCCATTTCGCCCTCGATCTCGCTTTTCGGCACCAGCGCGGCCACCGAGTCCACCACAATAATATCCACCGCGCCGCTGCGCACCAGCGTCTCGCAAATATCCAGCGCCTGTTCGCCATAGTCCGGCTGGGAGATCAGGAGATTGTCCACATCCACACCCAAATTTTTGGCGTACACCGGATCCATCGCGTTTTCCGCGTCGATGTAAGCCGCCACGCCGCCGCGTTTTTGCGCCTCGGCAACGATATGCAGACAGACCGTCGTCTTGCCGGAACTCTCCGGCCCAAAAACCTCCATGATACGGCCTTTGGGCACGCCGCCGATACCCAGCGCATAGTCCAGCGATATCGAACCAGTCGGTATCGCATCGAGCAGCATTTTGGTCGCCTCGCCCATTTTCATGATCGCGCCTTTGCCGTGATTTTTTTCGATCTGCCCCAGCGCAATTTTGAGGGCTTTTAATTTATCACTGCCCACTTCCTGTTTCACTTCCGGTTTTTCTTCTTTTTTCTCTCGCATAAATCCTCCTAAAATTTTATTTATCCTTAGCAGAACAAAATTTAATTTTCTTTATCTTTTAGATATAACCAAAGCATACCCAGAGCGGCCTGCGCGGCTTTTTTTTGGATCTCCTCGCGCCCGCCGTCAAAAGCAAATTCCTTAACTATCTCCCGCTCTTTGTCGACCAGCCCGATAAAAATCGTGCCGACCGGACGGCCAGCATGCGCCCGGGGACCGGCTGCCCCCGTGATACCCAGACCCACCTGCGCAAAGAGCCGTTTGGTTATCCCCCGCGCCAAACCCAGCGCCGTCTGCTCGGACACCAGACCATGTTTAGCAATGATCTTGGGGTCAATGCCGGTCTGGATCACTTTGGCGCGCGGCGTGTAGCATACCGCGCCCCCGACAAAATATTCCGAGCTACCCGCCTGCGAGGTCAGCATCCGGCTGACCAGTCCGCCCGTGCAGGACTCCGCCACCGCCAGCAAAATTTTCCGCTGCCGCAGAGTTTCGCAGACGCGCCGCTCAAGATTGGCGTCAAACTCCAGGCCGGCGCGGTCCATAAACTGCTGAAACTGCTCGACCATAACCTATCTCAAATAACTCCGGTTGTCCCGAAAATATTTTATCCCCGAAACAACCGCCAAAATAAACGCCGCATAATAAATTTCCTGCGCCAGCGGCCAATCCGCCAGCAGTAAAAACAAAGCGACTAACTGCGCCGCGGTTTTCCATTTGGCCAATCTGCTCGCCGCGATCACCGCGCCGCCTTTTTCCAGCACAGCGCAGCGCAGACCCATAACGGCAAATTCACGGACGATCAGCGCCAGCACCGAAAAAACTTCCACGCGCAGCTGCACGGCCAGCGTGACCAGCACAGACAAAACCAAAATTTTGTCAGCCAGCGGATCGAGAAATTTGCCCAGCTCCGTGCCCTGACTGTATTTCCGCGCGATAAATCCGTCCAGCCAATCGGTCGCCGCGGCCAGCGCAAAAACCAACGCCGGGATCCAGGCCGGCACGCGCGCATACATCAGCAATATTACGACAGGAACAAACAGGACACGCAGCAGAGTTAACGCCAGCGCGTAATTCAAGTCAGCAGTTTCGCTTTCAGAATATAGCCTTCCGCGCCAACGATCTTAGCGTCAGCAAACTGACCTGGAACACAGCGGGACGTGAGATTCACACCGCCGTCAATATCCGGCGCTTCGCACTGTGTGCGGCCAAAAAAAGGCATATCCATTAAAATTTTCACTTGCTTACCCAGCATCTTTTTATTCTTCCTATCTGTTACTCTGCTTTGCGCATCCGTTAATTCGGCCACGCGGTTTTCTTTCACCGTCCGCGGCAGCTGTCCTGTCAGAGCCGCCGCTTTCGTGCCTTTTTCCCGGCTATAGGCCAGAACGCCTACTTTACTAAACTCATACTCCTCAACAAAATTTTTTAATCTGGCAAAATCGGCCTCGTCTTCCCCCGGATACCCGACAATAAAATTAGTGCGAATGGCAATGTCAGGAATAAACTCCCGGAGCAGCTTGATCTTTTGTTTGATCAATTTCTCCGAACTATCCCGCCCCATGCGCGTCAAAATTTTGTCCGCGATATGCTGCAGAGGCATATCGAGATAATGGCAGACCTTGCTGCTTTCCGCCATTACCTGTAATATTTCCGGCGTAACCCGTTCGGGATACGCGTACATGACCCGTATCCATTCCAGCCCCGCGATTTTCTCCAGAGACCGCAACAAATCCGCCAGACGATATTCGCCGCAAAGATCTATACCATAAGAGGTAGTATCCTGCGCCACCAGAGAAATTTCGCGCACTCCTCTGGCAACTAAACATTCAGCTTCTTTGATAATATCATTTTTTTGCTTCGAGCGGTAGCCCCCTCGCAGGCGCGGTATCGTGCAAAAAGCGCAGGCATTGTCGCAGCCGTCAGCGATCTTGAGATAGGCGCTGTGCGGCAAAGTCGCGGGGAAGCGGAACTCCTGTCTGGTCAAAATTTTCGGCAGGGACGCCAAAAACTGGCCGTCTTTCTCGACAGCCTCAACGATATTTTGCGCCGAACCGACGCTGACTATAGCGTCGATCTCTGGATATTTTTTGAGCAGTTTGGCTTTTTCGCGCTGCACCAGACAGCCAGCCGCAATGATTTTGCCAAAGTAGCCCTGTTTTTTGAGCGCGATCAATTTCTCTATCTCCGCCTGGGCTTCCCGCACGGCGGAATCAATGAACGCGCAGGTATTGATGAGGGCAATATCCGCTGGCGGCTCGCCGGTCACGATACGGTACCCGCGCGCCCGCAATGCGCCCAGCATCTCCTCGGTATCGGTGAGATTTTTCGGACAGCCAAGACTGATGGGGAAGACGGAGGGCATTACAGTAATTCTTTTTTTATGCTTCTTTCTAGCTCTCTGGCAAACTCCAAAAAATCACCAGCCTGTTGAACGGACGGTATACCATCAGGCAATATTCCAAGTTCGCCGGGGTAGCGTTCTTCAATATAGGTTTTATTTATGAGAGCTAGTAAATCTTCATTAATTTTCAAATCTTTTATCTCTTTAATCATGCCATACAACAAAATCAAATCATGAGTTTTGATTATCGGTTTATCTTTCTCCAGTAAATAGGCCTTAAAGTATTTTTCTATTGCCTGCTGACAATGAAACGCTACAATATTTGTCAGGGACTGGCCTTTGTTTGTTTCTATGGCAGCTGCTATGTCTTTTTCCGCGTATAGAATCCAGGCTTCAACAAACTTTTTCATACAACACCTTTCCCGTGTTTTCAATTTCTTTAAGAAAAAAACTGCCGTTATTTTTTAGCACAGCCAATTCTCCTCTGGAATAAACTAAAAGGTCTAAAGCTTTTTCATAATTTATTTTTCGCACCAATTTATGCACTGCCAAAAATCTTTGCGCTCTTTCTCCATAAGTCCGCGCGACATTATTATCATCAAGCACGACCATTAAATCCACATCGCTGTCCGGCCCGGGATTGCCTCTGGCATAGGAGCCAAATAAGACGATCTTGTAGGGATCAGAGGCTTTGAGCTGGCGCACTAGATCATTGATAATAGTCTGGGTTTTCATAATTTATATTATACACTAAATGTAACGGCTCGCTGTTCAATAACCGCTTTAAAAGCAAACGCGCGGCAAAAAACCGCGCGTTTTAAAAAACTCTGCTAAAAAGCAGATCTAATCTGTGATAATTTTATCTCGTCGCCATATAATAACCTACTAATAACCTACTCCCTGGGCATGTCGGACAATTGACACCGGGATTATGCGCAGCGCGCTTTAAACTCTCACCCAAACGAGAAACACTCCTTGATTCGGCTGGAGTGTTTGCGCCGTTACTCTGGAGAACAAGAGTCCTGCGCCCAACGGTGATCGGCGCCCATGCCGCTGCAGGATGCGGCGGAGCAACAACTCCAACGACAAAACGCAAATAAGCGTCCGCCTCTTCCGCGGAAACTCCGGAAAATTTTGCTTCGGCTATTTCAGAAACATTTTTGGCCGCGGCTAATTTTTCCTCGTCGGTGTCGATAAGCCCATTATTGCTCTTTTGTCCCTCGATAGCATCCGCCTGTCTTAGAATTGGCTGATACTGCGGCCTGGCGCTCAAAATGTCTAATGATAAACTACTCATAACTTTTACTCCTTTTATTTTTTTATTTTTTGAATACAGGCACAAATTTACCGGAAAGAAGTTTTATCCATAGGCATCACCTCTGGCTGCAAATATCAAGAAAAATTCTATTCGCTCAGCTGGCAGTGGGGGGGGGGGGGGGGGTATAAACAACAATTACACACGCGTTTAATATCCTTTTATTTATTTTGACAGCGCTTCTTTTCTAAAATCTAGCATTTATTGCAGAAGCATGTCAATAGCAATTATTTATCATCAGTTGGCCGCCAGTGTTGCATTTTTTAGCCTGATTACACATTTTGATTTTATCTGCTAAAATAAACCATATGTCTATGAGGTTACATACATACCCATCAGGAATAAGCAATTTCTCTTGGGGGCAGGCAAGGCCATCTGTTCGGAATATTCAGTATTCGCCGGAACTTTCAACATCAACAATAGAACAGAGAGTTGAGAAATTTCAAAAAAACTGCGCGGAAAAATATTCGCTGGCCATCGCGCAAATAAAAAAAGATTTTGGCTGGGATTTGCCTGAGGATGAGCAGAACGAGAACGATTATCAAATCGCTTACCAGGCGGATTGGTATGAGTATGCTCTAGCACAGCCGCTCAAAAATACGATATTTCTTAACATGCACAGCGCGGAGCAGAAAATTCGCGCTCTAACCGCATGGGAAGAAAAAATACAGGATTTTATTCGGAACTTCGAGGAGGGTCCCGCCGACCGCAAGCAAAACAGCGTTAGGGAGAAATAGCATTATTTATAAAATCTCTTAGCCTGTCCATCTCCCGCTCCAGTTTAGCCAATTCCGCCGCGCTATTCCTGTAGAGTCTAAAAGCAGATCTAACCGTATTCACCATAATGTTCAATTCCTGGCTGTAGTTAGAGATCATTGCTACCTGCGCCTGACCGCCGTCAATCCACGAGTGCCATTCTGATGACAGGCGCTGATATTTTTCCTGCAACTGGGCATCATTAGCTATCATTTTACAAAACACGCAGCTCCCCCGGCCAGGCTAAATTATTACTGTTCCGTGTATTCACCGCTAATTCTTTACAGCGCGGTATTAACGGTAATTTGTAAACGTCAGAGCAAGCCCCAGGCTGCCGCTTGCGCCACGCAAAGCCTGAATGACTTTTTGCAGATCGTCCTTGTTTTTGCCGGAAACGCGCACGGCCTCGCCCTGTATTTGGGAATTAACTTTTAATTTTAAATCTTTAATATACTGATTTAGCTCTTTGGCTTTTTCGCGGTCAATGCCTTTTTTGATTTTTACATTCTGCTTGACCGTCCCGCCCAGCGCGTCCTCGGTCTTTTGGCCAAAATCAAAAAACGCCAGATCCACGCCCTGCTTGATCGCCTTTTGTTTGAAAATATCGAGCATCGCGCCGACTTTGTAATCATCCTCGGCTTTAAACAGCAACTCGAGATTGTTTAATTCGATAGAAGCGGCGCTCCCGCGAAAATCATAACGCGCGGCAATTTCTTTGCGCGCCGTATTCAGCGCGTTATTGATGAGCTGCAGATCCGGCTCGGAAACCACATCAAAAGAACTATCCGCCATAAGTAAATTATATCACAAAATTATTGTCCGGCTGCCGCAGACGAACAGCCAGTCATAAACATGTTATGTTATAATTATAGGCGAGGTGTTCTAGTGCGCGAAGTGAGTTTTACTAATTTTTCTCAGAATTTACAAAAGTATCTGGGAAATACAGAGGCGGATAATGTGACTATCGCCAAAAATGGAGTGCCCGTATTGAGGATTGTTATGGATGACGCATACCATAAAAACAAATTAGTCAAACCAGAAAATAATCAGGTTTCCATATCTCAGCAATTACTTGGCGTAGCGGCAGGCATCAACATGTCTTTAGAGGAATTAAAAGCTGAGCGCCTAGCTAAATATGAACATACTGCTTGATACAAACATTATTCTGGATGTACTGCTAAAACGTTCTCCGTTTTATATTGAGGCTCTAAAGATTTTTGAACTGGCGGAAACTGGCAAAATAAATGGTTTTATTTCCGCAACAACATTTACCGATATTTATTACCTCGTGCGTAAGGCGGTTGGCAATAAAAACGTACAAAAAATTTTACACCAGCTTACAACCATTTTTACAATTTTAGCAGTGGCCGAGCCGGAAATTTTGAACGCTCTTAATTTGCAATGGAAAGATTTTGAAGATGCGGTGCAATATGCAACTGCGCTGGGCGCTCAAATGGACGGCATTGTCAGCCGCAATAAACAGGATTATCAGAACAGCAAAATTCCGTTGTACGAACCAGCGGAATTTTTACAAAAAACTATAGAATAATTGTCCTCTTGCCGCAGACGAACAGCCGGTCATGCAGAAAACAGCGCGCGGCTGCGGACAAAACCTGTCTTTCCAGATCGCGGCCTTTGGTGATCAGATCCGCGACCGTGTCGCGGTGGGAGATCTGCGCGACGTTTTGCTGAATGATCGGCCCTTGATCCAGATCCGCGGTGGCAAAATGCGCTGTCGCGCCGATGATCTTCACGCCGCGCTGGTAGGCCTGATGATACGGCTTCGCGCCTTTGAAAGCCGGCAGGAACGAATGATGAACGTTAATTATCTTATACGGATAAGCCTTGATGAACGCCGGACTTAAGATCTGCATGTAACGCGCCAGAATTATTAGATCCGCTTTTTTGGCTTTGAGCAGAGTGAGCTGTTTTTTTTCGTCCTGCGGCAGGCAGTAAAACTCCTGGCCAAAAGTCTCGGCGACATAGCGCAAATCCTCATGATTGCTGACGATCGCCGCGATGTCGCAATTCAATTCGCCGCTTTTGTTGCGCAGCAGCAGATCATATAAACAATGGTCGTATTTGGAAACAAAAATCACCGCGCGTTTTTTTTGATCGGAAAAAGAAACCGCGATATCGCCGAATTTTTTTAAAGCGCCGGGGATTTTTTCGCGCGGCAGTTTGAAACCAGCAAGGTCCCACTCCAGCCGCATGAAAAACCGCCTGGCCGCCGGATCGGTGTATTGGTCGAGATTGACTATATTGCCGTTATTTTGCGCGATAAAATTTGTTACGGCGGCGACAATGCCGCGGCGGTCACGGCAGGTCAGCCTCAGTATGGCGTTCACAGTAGTTTCTCCAAACCATAGAGCAGGCCGATCCGACCGCTGATTTTTTTGCAGGCTAGAAGCACGCCGGGCATAAAACATTCTCTGTTGATAGTCTCATGGCGCAAGACCAAACGCTGACCCTGCGCGCCCAGCAAGACTTCCTGTGTGGCGACAAAACCGGGCAGACGCACGGCATGAATACGCACATTGCCGAGGCTTGCCCCCTGCGAACGTTCAGGCAGAAACTCCTTGCTTTCCACCGCTGGCGGATTGGTTTGGCCAACCGCTTCATTTATTAACTGAGCAGTTTTGAGCGCTGTGCCGGAAGGCGCGTCGGCTTTGTGGTCATGATGATACTCGACGATTTCCACCGCTGGCATATACCGCGCGGCCTGCGCCGCAAACTGCATCATTAGCACCGCGCCAATAGCGAAATTGGGCGCGATGAGCACGCCGCGTTTAAGTTTTTGACTTTCCGCGTCGATAGCCTTCAGATCGTCCTCGGTGAAACCGGTCGTGCCGATCACCGCCTGTGCGCCGTTATTGATAATCGCGCGGACATTTTCCATCCGCGCGCTCGGCTGCGTAAAGTCCACCACGATTTGCGCGCCGGATTTTTTTATCGCGCCGGCTAAATCAGCACCGGCATCGGTCTGGCCGACCAGTTCTAATTCCGCGTCGGCCTGCACCGTGGCGACCACCGTCTGCCCCATTTTGCCTTGCGCGCCATTGACGAGGATTTTTAGCATACAGCCTCTACAATAGCGATAGTCGTTTCCGCCGCCTTCGGACTTTTTAATATAGTGGCCAGCATGTACAGGCCTTTTTCGGTAAAAGCGGTGGGTAAAGCAGGAGAAAATTTAAGTTTAGGGTTATCGAAAATTTCGATAACCTCGTTTTTCTCGACACCGTCATACGGCACAACATTGTTCATGAAATTATTATAACACCGAAATATCTTTAAGCCACTTTCATCACATAGATGACCGCAAAATATTTTGGTACTATGGGAACAGCTGTCTGCGGACTGCCGCCGCTGAAAGCTGGCTGCCTTTTTCAATAAAATATGGTTCCTCTGCAAAACTGTCTGTGTAATCGCTGGCCATAAAAATCCCCCTAAATATATTGATGTCATTTGACATAGTCATATGACATCGGCATAGGACATATTATAATCTAGAATTCTGCCATGTCAAGCGGCATTTATAGTTTGAAAGAAGACCTTGGCTTGAAATATGACACCAAAGACATCGGACGCCATATTACCAAATTGCGCCTACAGAAAAAACTAAGTATGCACCGGCTGGCTTACGAAGCCTGCGTCGACGCCACAGTGCTCATGCGCATTGAAAAAGGCGAACGGATACCCATGCTGGACACTTTGTTAAAAATCATCGATGGGCTGAAAATACTGCCGGCTGATTTTTTTAAAGCGTTTAATTAACAATTATTACCAGGCCGTCATGCGCCAGCCACATATTCGGCGGCAGAGTTTTATTCGCCGCCTCATGCTCCAGATTGTGAGCGATATGCGTAAAATAAGTTTGTCGCGCGTCAATGCGCTGCGCCGCGGCGACAGCCTGCGCCAGCGAGAAATGCGTTGGATGCGGCGTGTCGCGCAGAGCGTCGAGAACTAAAACGTCCAGATTTTTCAGACACGCAAAAGTTCTTTCGGGAATTTCTGAACAGTCCGTCAGATAAGCAAAGTTATCGATACGCCAGCCAAAAATCTCCAGAAGTCCGTGCTTGATCGGCAGAGCGGTCACGGCAAATCCGCCGATATTTATTTCCTGATAATTTTGCAAAATCTGATTGTCCAGAGCTGTGATGCCGCCGCCCGTCTGGCGCGGAGTTTCATACATGTAACGCAGCGTCGTGCGCAGCTCTTTGTCCGCGTCAGCGGAAAGATAAACCTTAACGCGCTTCCGATATTTGATATTGAAACGGCGAAATTCATCAAGGCCGAAAACATGGTCGGCGTGCGTGTGTGTGATCAGCACATTGTCCACATCGAGAATATTATGTGTGAGCGCCTGCTGGCGAAAATCGCTCGAGGCGTCGATGAGCAAAGCGGCGTTGTCTCTTTCCAGCCAGACCGACGAGCGCAGGCGTTTGTTGCGCGGATCATTTGACCGGCAAACCGCGCAATCACAAGCCACCATCGGAACACCATTGGATGTGCCTGTGCCTAAAAAAGTAACCCGCATAGTGTATACTATAACGCAATCATGCCGGAGATTAAACTTTTTATCTTTGACGTCGACCACACGATCACCGCCGGCACGACAATCTGGGAACAGCTGCATCAAGAATGCGGCACATGGGAGACCAACGGCCGGCTTTATCTCCAGCAGTTTCTGGCGCAGGAAATAAATTTTGACGAATTTTCCCGCCGTGACGCGCGGTGCTGGGCAGGCCGCGGCCTTTACCATCTGCGGCGCGCGCAAAACAAAATACAACTCACGGCAGGTTTCCCCGAGTTAATACAGGAATTGCACAAACGCAATATCACCACCGCGATTATTTCCTCGACGGTCGGGCAATTTGCGGAGCATCTCACGCGGACTTACGGGATAGATCATTGTTACGCCAATCCGCTGGGGCTAAAAGACAATGTCCTGGACGGGACGATAGACCTGCGCGTCAAGGGCGAAGCCAAAGGAATTTTTGCCAAAGGTTTGGCCAAAAAATTAAATTTACAAAAAAATGAAATCGCCGCGGCGGGTGACTCGCGTTTCGATCTGCCGATGTTCGAGCACGCGGAACATTCGTTCATTTTGCAAAATGAAAAATTTAAGGACGCCTGCAAATATTTTGTGCAGGATTTTTTTGAGGTTCTGAAACTGCTGGATTTTTGAGAAACCATAATGCCAGTAAACTTTAATTATTTATTCAAGTTCTCCTCCCGTACTGCAACTATTGGAGTAAAATTTTTGACTCGTTCGGCATATTTGACCGCATGCTCAACATTTTTCTCCGTAATATCCATTTCATAGGGATAACGCGGCTGTACGCCAAATTGCGTCAAAAAACCGCAAATACCAGCCAATTCGTCGAAAGATTTATCTTTTTCTGAGCACAAAGCGCAAAGCTCATCTAACTCATGGGTTTTAGGCGGGCGAACATTTCTAGCTATTAAATAACCTTTCAAATATTTTTCTGCGGCTTGTTCGCAATGATAACAAATAATTTCATAATGCCTGGGACGCATCTTGCGCAACAATTGAGCCGTGTCTAAATCGGCATCGGCAAAAGACCACCATTCAGAGCTGTTTTCAGCTGCCATAAATTTTAATTCCCTCTGTGGCAATAATATTTTCCAAAGATAGTTCGGCTTTACGCCGCTCAAAAACACTTTTTCTGCCGATCAACAAATCCAACGGGATCGTTTTTTTCTTATAAAGCGTGGCGCGGATTTTTGCGCCAAGTTCAACGGTGTCTGTTTCCGCATCGGGAACAACCACATAAATATCCAAATCGCTGTCATCTCTCGGCTGACCGCCGGCATAAGACCCAAAAAGATATATCGCCTCCGCCGGTGTGCTGGCTATTACCGAGTTTGTAATCAGATCAATCTCTTTTTTTACAGCATCTAACATAGAAATATTTTAACATACTGCGTCGTTATTAAATATTATAACGATCTGGTTTTGTTCTAACGTTTTTCTAGTCCTGCAGCCGGTAAATATTTTTATCCTCGCCCTCAATAAGCGTGATCAGGCGGAATCTGTCCAGCTCATGGTATTTGGCAAAAGCTTCCTCGTAGCGCGCCTGGATCGCCAGTTTTTTGTCGCGGCTGACCGCCAGCTCCAGCATATTGAACATTTCCGCCTTGCGGCCGGACAGCGCGTACATCACCGCCAGATTGTAATACACCGAGGTCGCGCCGGAACTTTTCATGCTCTCGTAGACCTCGATATTTTTCGCAATAAGATAATTGTAGTATTTGCGGATCTTTTCCGATTTGGAAAACTGCCCCAGCGCCGATTGAAACAAAAGGAACGCCTCGTTGTAGCGCTTTTTAAAAACATAAATCTCGCCGAGATCGAGATAGACCTGCTCGGCCGGCGCGTCACTCTCCAGCTCCAGCTCCAGCACGCGCTCGTAAAAATCCAAAGCGCGACGCTTGCGCTCCAGTAATTTTTTCGGATCGAGATCGGTGTCTTCCCACGCGGCGATCTGCCGGATCGCTTTTTTGTAAGCCCGGGTCAAGAGCAGCAAATCCAAATACTCATAACAAATTTCCTCGGCCACTTCCTCAGATTCTAATTTCTGCTCAATGCGCTCGATCGCCTCATTACGAATAGCCAGCAGCTCGCGGTCGACAAACCAGTAATCGCTTTTGAGCGTTTTCGATTTTTCAAAATAACGGTAGGCGTCGGTCAAGCGGTTTTGTTTCTTGCTCAGCAGACCCAAAAAATAATAAATGCTGTGATTGTCTTTGTTTTCCTCCAGCAAATGCTTGAACATATATTCGGCCTGGCTATCCTCGCCAAGCAAAAACAAAACGGCGGCCTCGTAAATTTTGTACGAGGCAATGCCTGTGGAAAGCTGGTTTAAAATATCCCGCGCGTAAATGTCCGTCCGCATCTCCAGCATGAGCAGCGCCGCTTTGTCGTACTCTGGCCGTAGCATATACAGATCCAGCAGATCACGTTTGGAAGTTTCGTATTCAAAATGCTTCAAATAATATTTCTCGGCCAGCTCAAAAGCCTTGTCCAGATTGACGCGCGCCTCGCGGTTGGCCGGCGATTTTTTCAAGACCTCGCGGTAACACCGGATCGCCTCAGGATATTTGTTTTCATAAACCAGCATCAGGCCGTAATTAATCTGCGCCTGCACAAAATTGGGCGCGCTGGAAATGATTTTTTCCAGCGCGGCTTTGGCCGCCGGATAATCCGCTTTGCGAAAATACAAAGTAGCGATCTCCATCAGCGCATCGATATTTTGGGGATCCTGCCGCAGTTTTTCCTCGTTTTGGCGCAAAATGCCCGCGAAACATTCCGCAATACGCTGTTTGACGCGCGGCGTGCGCTCGCCGCATTTGAAATAATGCTCCAGCGCGCCAGCCAGATCATTTTGGCGGTAACGCAGCGCGGCCAGATAATAATGCCCGGGCTCGTAGCGCAGATTGAGCGAGAGGGTTTTCTCCAGCGCGGTTTCCGCCGCGGCAAAATCCCGCCGGCGCAGATGCACGCGCGCCATCAGGTAATGCGCTTCAATATCGTTATCGGTGAGCTTCAGGCATTTCTCCAGCTCTTCGGCAGCCCTGGTATATTTGCGGCTTTCAAAATTGAGCAGCGCCAGCGCGTAATACGCCTTGGCGTAATTAGGATTGACAACCAGCGCCTTAGTGCACTCGCGGGCAAACGCCGCTTTATCGCCCTGTAAATAATAAGTGTAACCCAGCTGATAATGCAGATCGGCGTCGCGGTAATTGATCTCCACGCCCTGCCGCAAAATCTCCGCCGCTTTTTTGTAATTGCGCCGGATCTGAAAAATCCGCGCCAGCATTTTGAAAGCCGAAGCGTAAGTGTTGTCGATCTGAATGATCTTGCGCAGATAGACGATGGACAAGCGGTAACGTTTTTCGTTAAACGCTTCCTGCGCCATTTTGAAAAAAGACTGCGCGGACTGCACATCGCCCTGCATTTGCCGGTCGGTTTGGAGCGAGGTGGTCAGGTCTATACTGCGGTCAATTTCGGACATGGCTATTCGACCAGCATTTCGTTGAGGATATTTTTCACTTCTAATATTTTGTTAGAATTTAAGCGTCCGAGTTTGCGCACAATTCGGCGCTTGTCCACAGTGCGGATTTGCTCTAAAACAATCCAGCCGTTCTTACCGCGAAAAGTTAGCGGCACCCGCGTCGGAAACGCGCGGGCTTTGGTCGTTAGCGGCGCAATAATCACCGTGGCGATATTACGGTTCATTTCGTCCGGAGAAACAATCACACAAGGACGCGTTTTTTTTATTTCATGCCCGACAGTAGGATCAAGATTGACCAGACAAATTGTGTATTGTTCCATCACCAAACCCATTCAAAAGACCGGTCATCAATATAGTCGGGCAGTAACAAGGCGGCGGTTTTGGTTTCAGCCGCTTGGGCAAAAGCCTTCTCCCAGCCCTGCCGCGGTTTTTTTTCCACGCCTTTGATCACCAGCTCGTCAGCGTGGATTTCCATTTCCACTTCGTCCTCGATACTTAACTCACGTAAAATATTTTTTGGCAGACGGATGCCACGGGAATTGCCAATTTGCACCACCGGAATAAGCATAATTTGGCTCCTTTTTATGTAATTATAATGTAATTACATAAAGCTGTCAAATTAGTTATAGCCGCGCCTTGATTTTTTCCGTTTTTCTCACCAGAGATTTGGCCGTGTCCAGCAGCACTTCCTGAAAACGCACATCCAGGCGACGCAGCAGCAAGACAATTTGTCCTTCCAGATTCTTGCTTTGCAGGCGCAACATCTGGCGTTGCGCCATTGGCGGCACCATTTCAACCCCGTCAAACCACCAGTCCAGCGTCACACCGTATTTCCGGCTGAAGCGCAGCAATGTGAGTAAATGCGGCAGATTTTTACCGCACAACATTCGATAATACTCGCTGGGATCCATATCTAAACTGTCCGCTGTAGCCTCAATAGTTTGACCGCTCTTTTTGCGCAACAAAGCCAATTTACGGCTTAACAACCGCTTTAAACGCTCATTGGTAATATCGTCTATCATTCTTGTCTCCCTGAGTTTGTAAAGTCTAATTTTTAGCACCCCTTGACTTTAGGCTAGATATGCATATAATAGATTTATGCATAACTATCAATAAACAAAATGGGAGGAATTTATTATGACCATAGCCACAGGCCAACCAATGCTGGCAAGCGACATTCTCAATCTGACTTTTTTTCCGAAAGGCACGATACTGACTTTCAGTTCTGAAGCGTGGAACAACGCAACCTACCCGGGATTTAAAGATATTTGGAAAGTCTGCAACAAAACAAATCACGTCGCTAATCCAAACATACCGGATCTGACCGATAAATTTCTGCGCGGTGCGGAGAGCTCAGATTTTACCACCGCGCGCGGCGCGGACAGCCAGAACATAACCCTGACCAGCACGCATCTCCCTTCACACACTCATGGAACGACAAGCTTATCTTTAAGCGGACTGTCCACGAGTGGTCTCATAATAGGTTCAGACGGGGTGCACACACATACACTCAGCGGCGGCACGTCGGAAAGTGGCTCACATAAGCATGACCTCTCTGACGGCAAAGCGGCCTCGGATGGCGCACATACGCATACGTATGAAAAATCTTTCAAAGTTGCTCCATCTGATACAGATAATTATGGCGGCATGAGTAATCTTAAGTACGAAACAACAGACACTTCTACAAGTGGAAGTCATACACATTCTGTATCAGGCACTATATCCACCATCGGAACACACACGCACGATTTTTCATCGACTTCAAGCGCGGCGGCAGCCGGCACGCATAATCATACGATCAGTGGCAGTATTACCGGCAGCATCGCTGGCTCGATAGATAGTACTGGCGACGGCCAAGCGTTCAGCGTCAACACCGTCCCGTCTTATTACACTGTCATTTACATAATGAAAACAGCTTAAATCAAAACCCGCTGTGTCACCGCGTCGAAGATATGCATTTTTTTGAGATTGAGATACAGGTCTAGATCCTGATTTTCGCGGCACTCGATGTGCGAATCCACACGCGCGGTGATTTGCTGGGTTCCGGCATGCACATAGACATAATTTTCCATACCGAGTTTTTCGCTGAAATCCACCTTGACCGGCACCGGCTGTTCTTTTTCCAGATGCAACCACGGCAGCGCGGTTTTGTCATAAATGTCTGTCGGGCGAATACCCAGCGTCAGGTCTTTGTCCAGCAGCCGGTCGTACTCAGCGGTCAAATCCTTGGGCAGCTGCAGTTTAAAATTTTCCGCCTCAAACTCATAAACGCGGCCGGATTTGAGAATACGGCCTTTGATGAAATTCATCGACGGCGAACCGATAAATCCGCCAACAAAAATATTGGTCGGCTGATCGTAAACAGTGATCGCTGGCGCGCATTGCTGAATAATGCCGCCGTCCATCACGGCAATGCGGTCGCCGAGCGTCATGGCTTCCACCTGGTCGTGCGTCACATACACTATCGTCGCGCTAAGGCGGTTATGCAGTTTTTTAATCTCGCCGCGGGTCTGCACGCGCAGTTTAGCGTCAAGGTTGGACAGCGGCTCGTCCATCAAAAACACTTTGGGGTGGCGGACGATCGCGCGTCCCAGAGCCACGCGCTGCCTCTGGCCGCCGGAAAGCTGTTTGGGCTTGCGGTCGAGATATTCACCCAAACCCAAAATTTCCGAAGCTTCGTCAACCCTCTCCTTGATAAGATTCGGCGGGATCCTGCGCAGTTTCAGGCCAAAAGACATATTCTCCCGGACACTCATGTGCGGATAGAGCGCATAGTTTTGGAAGACCATAGCGATATCGCGGTCTTTGGGCGGCACATCATTGACCACTTTGCCGTCGATCAAAACCTCGCCAGCTGTAATTTCTTCAAGACCGGCGATCATGCGCAGCGAGGTCGTTTTGCCGCAGCCAGACGGCCCGACCAGCACTAAAAACTCGCCGTCTTTGATCGTGAGGTCGATGTTTTTTACGATAAGATTTTTGCCATCGTAGGACTTGACCAAATCTTTAAGCTGCACACTTGCCATCAGCGATTCCTTATTTTAATTGCTTCAACAAATCGGCCATCTCGATCGCCGTCAGCGCCGCTTCAAAACCTTTGTTGCCGGATTTCACGCCGGCACGCGCCAGCGCCTGCTCGGTCGTCGCCGTGGTCAGCACGCCGTTCACCACCGGCACGCCAGTCTCCAAAGAGGCCAGGGTGAGTCCCTTGGCGGACTCCGCGGCCACGATATCAAAATGCGCCGTCTCACCCTGGATCACCGCGCCCAGCGCGATCACCGCGTTGTATTTGCCGGAAGCGGCCAGCTGTTTGGCCACGACTGACAATTCCAAAGCGCCGGGCACCCAGGCCACCACGCCGTTTTTCTCAGCAAAACCGTGACGGCCCAAGCAGTCCAGCGCGCCATCCAGCAATTTTTGAGAGATCAATTCGTTGAAACGGCTGACCACCAAAGCGATCTTCAGCTCCGCCGCTTCGTACTTGCCGGTAATTTCTTGCATAGGATACGCTCCAATCTTTAAGGACTTAGAATCAGGATTTAGATTATAGGCAATTACGCGGGTTTTGACAAATCGAATTTTCTGAAACCTCTGCAAAAATCTAAAAGCGAGCCGTATCCGCT
>JAIRWS010000041.1 GCA_031268855.1 Candidatus Margulisiibacteriota bacterium
ACAAAAAGAAAAAACTGGTCCAGCTCATGGAACGCCTGCAAACCGAGTCCAATATTCAGGACGACAGCGCCCTGGCCGAAAATGAATTGACCGATAGAGTTCAAATCAAGGCGGCGTGATTATTGCTTTTAAAAAAAGCTTATGTTAGTATTCTTTCCCGTTTTGTGGGTGTGCCCACATAGCTCAGCAGGTAGAGCACATCCATGGTAAGGATGGGGTCATCGGTTCAATTCCGATTGTGGGCTCCAGAGGTATTGTTTTTAATTTGGCTGTATTTTAGAATAAGAAAAATTTTAGGAGGAAATAATGGCAAGAGAAAAATTCAACAGGAATAAACCGCACGTCAACATTGGCACGATCGGCCACGTCGACCACGGCAAAACGACTTTGACGGCCGCGATCACCACGACGCTGGCCAAGCAGGGTTTGTCTCAAGCCAAAACTTTTGACCAGATCGACAATACTCCCGAGGAAAAAGCTCGCGGGATCACGATCTCGACTTCGCATGTGGAGTACGAGACCGCCAACCGCCACTACGCGCATGTGGACTGTCCCGGACACGCCGATTATGTGAAAAACATGATCACTGGCGCGGCGCAGATGGACGGCGCTATTCTGGTGGTGGCCGCCACGGACGGCCCGATGCCGCAGACCCGCGAGCATATCGTGCTGGCGCGTCAGGTCAACGTGCCCAATCTGGTGGTGTTCCTCAATAAATGCGACATTGCCGATCCGGAATTGCTGGAGCTGGTCGAGGAAGAGATCCGCGATCTGCTGACCCAGTATGAGTTTCCGGGCAAAGATATTCCGATCATCAGAGGTTCCGCGTTGAAAGCTCTGGAAGGCGACACTGGTGAATACGGCGAGCAGGCCATCGCCAAGCTGATGGAAGCGGTGGATAGCTACATTCCGCTGCCCAAACGCGACATTGATAAGCCGTTCCTGATGCCGGTCGAGGACGTTTTCACGATCACAGGCCGCGGCACGGTGGGCACCGGCCGTATTGAGCGCGGTATCGTGCATGTCAATGACGAAGTGGAAGTTGTCGGTATGAAAGAAGAGCGTTCCAAAACTGTGGTGACTGGCGTGGAGATGTTCCGCAAGACTCTGGATGAAGGCCAGGCCGGAGACAATGTCGGTCTATTGCTGCGCGGCGTGGAGAAAAAAGACCTCGAAAGAGGTCAGGTGCTGGCCAAACCCGGTTCGGTCAATCCGCATACCACTTTTGAGGCGCAGGTCTATGTGCTGAAAAAAGAGGAAGGCGGACGTACCACTCCGTTCTTTGACGGTTATCAGCCGCAGTTTTATATTCGGACTACGGACGTTACCGGCCAGATCATTCTGCGCACCGGCATGTCCGCTGACGACTTGAAAAAACTGGACGATGGCACTATCGACAAGAATAAAGAAAAAATGGTGATGCCGGGCGACAATACGGCGATCACTGTGAAACTGATCGTGCCGGTGGCCATCGAGGAGCAGCTGCGTTTCGCGGTGCGCGAAGGCGGCAGGACGGTCGGTTCCGGCGTGGTGACGAAAATTATAAAGTAACCCCTCTGTCTGCTGCGCAGACAGCTCCCCTTTGAACAAGGGGAGCAAATAGAGAGAGAAGTTAAATTTGCCCCCCTTGCGAAAGGGGGGCTGTCGTAATTGAACGCGGCGAAATTACAACTGCGGGGTGTGAGTTAAAATGCAGACCAAAGAGAATATTCAAAACATCGCGCCGTATCAGCCCGGAGTCTTAAAAGAGGGCGCGATCAAACTGGCTTCCAATGAGAATCCGCTGGGCTCTTCGCCCAAAGCTCTGGCGGCGCTCAAAGAAAGTCTGGACAAACTGCATCTCTATCCTGACGGCGGCTGCGTTCGGCTGAAAAACGCGCTGGCTGAATATTACGGCCTGTCGCCGGAATATTTTTTGACCGGCAATGGCTCGGACGAAATTTTTCATTTTATCACCGCGGCTTTTGTGCGGCCGGCAGAGCGGGTTTTGACTTCGACGGTTACTTTTTCCGAATACACTTTTGCCGCGAAACTTTTTGCCGGCGCGGTGGATTATGCGCCGCTTGCCGACGGCCGATTTCAGCTGGAGGCCATGCTTCAAAAAATCACGCCGCAGACCAAAATAATTTTTTTGGCCAATCCCAATAACCCGACTGGCACGTATTTCCCGGCGGCGGAATTAGAAAATTTCTTAAAAAAAGTTCCCGATGAGATCATGGTGGTCCTTGACGAAGCCTATGCCGAGTATGCCGCCGCCGCGGATTATCCGAACTCCCTGGGCCTGCTGAAAACTTTTAAAAATCTTTTGCTCACCCGCACTTTTTCCAAAATTTACGGTTTGGCCGGATTGCGCGCGGGATACATGATCGCCGCCCCTGAAGTGATTGCCTATCTGAATAAAACCCGCGAGCCTTTTAATGTCAACGCGCTGGCGCAGACCGCGGCGGCGGCGGCGCTGGACGACAGAGATTTTGTGCGGCGTTCGCGCGAAAATAATGAAATCGGCAAAAAATATTTATATGCGGAGTTTGATAAACTGGGCTTAAAATATTATCCGACGGAAGCAAATTTTATTTTTGTTTATATCGGCCAGGACTGCAACGCGGCTTTTCAGAAACTGCTGGAGCGGGGCGTGACCGTGCGTCCCCTGCAGAGCTTTGGCGTCCAGGACGCCATCCGCGTAACGATCGGCACGCCGGAGCAGAATCAAAAATTTAGCGCCGCTTTAAAGGAGATCTTGTAATCTTGTTAAAACACACGCCGCTTTATGAGGAACATTTAAGACTCGGCGCCAAAATGGTTGAATTTGGCGGCTGGGAAATGCCGTTGCAATACACCGGCATTATTGAGGAACACAAAGCTGTGCGCTCACGCGCCGGGATGTTCGACGCGGGACACATGGGCGTCGTGAAATTTGCCTCGTCAGAAAAACTATTGTCTGTCCAGCGCGCGGCGCTGACCAGATCCATTGGCGATATGGCCGTCGGGCAGATCCGCTACAACCGTATCCGTAACACGCAAAACGGGATTGTTGACGATATTTTGATCTACAAAGATTATGAAAATTATTTAAGTGTTTTCAACGCGGCCAATACTGAAAAAGATCAGCGCTTTTTTGCGGAGCTGGGCGTGGAGTGCGAGTTAATGGGGCTGCATGTGATCGCCGTGCAGGGGCCGGAAGCAGAAAGCCTGGTGCAGCGGCACACCGCCGAGGATTTGGCACAGCTGAGATACTATACTTTTTTGCCGCTGGAGTTTGACGAGTACGATGTACTGGCCAGCAAGACTGGCTACACGGGTGAGCGCGGTTTTGAGCTGCTGACGCCGGCGGAAAACTGCGCGGCGGTCTGGAATATCCTGCGGCAGGACGGCACGGCGCCCTGCGGGCTGGGCGCGCGGGACACTCTGCGCCTCGAAGCCGGCCTGCCGCTTTACGGCCATGAGCTGCGCGAGGAATGGACTGCCGCGCAGTCGGACAGCATTGTTGGCTTAAAAATGCTTGACCAATTCGGCGTGCCGCGGCAGGGTTATCCGGTTTACGACAGGGCCGAAAATCTGCTTGGCGAGATCACTTCCGGCGCTTTTTCACCGACGCTTAAAGGACCGATCGCTCTGGCTTATTTAAGCAAAAAAGAGCCGGAAGTTTTGGTCAGGATCCGCTCCAAAATGGCGCGCGCGCGGATCGTCGAGCTGCCTTTTTACAGTAGAGTGCGGCGGAAACAAACGAGACACGAGCCTGACTGTGCCTGCGGCTGTGAGCATTAGGTTTTGCCTTTCCAAAAATAGATTACAAAAAAGTGAGCATTTGTTATTTGAGATAGTTAGGGTATAATTGTCTTTGA
>JAIRWS010000042.1 GCA_031268855.1 Candidatus Margulisiibacteriota bacterium
CAAGTATCGTTATTTAGGCCAAAATGTTAATAACGTTACTTTTTTGATTAAAACTACCGTTATTTTTCGCAATGGTCTTTCTCGGCAGCGCGCTGGCGCTACACGACTTTTATAATATACATAACCTTATAATAAACCGGTAATGTGCTGACACTGAACGCTGTGCCGGAGCCAGCATTGGCTGTCGTACCGCCGATACTGCCGCCAGTAATACTGCCGCTGATCGTGTGTGAATGTGAGCCGCCTTCGGGAATAGATACGGCGACATCGTGGACATGTGTTCCTTCTCCAGAAGAGGTGGAGCCCGTGATACCATGCGAATGAGTGACATCCATATTAACAATAGTTCGGGATCCGCTATCACCATCCCAGCTATCTCCACCCCAGGCTTCATAGGAAAACACACCGGAGCTGCCTATCCTGCCTCTACCGTCATCGATCAAACCAAAACGGCCTGTCAAGGTTTTATCTGTGCTGTTGGTAGAGCCGGAAACAGTATGCGCATGTCCTCCGCTGCCGGTGTTCGTTGTGCCAGTACCTGAATGTACGTGTCCGCTGCCTGCGGATGTTGCCGAGAGGCCGCTCGTGTTAAGTCCGCTAAAAGACAAACCGGTTGCGTCATGATTGTGCGCGGGGAGATGGGTTTTTTGCAAAATCACACTCTGGCTGTCCGCGCCGAGCGCGGTAGTAAAATCCGAGCTCTCCGCGCCACGCAGGAATTTATCGGTCAGATCCGGCACAAAAAGATCGGCGTCGTGATTTGCCTTGTTGCAGACTTTCCAGATATTTTTAAATTCCGCGCTGGTCGCGCCCCACGCTGTGGAACTGAAAGTCAGTATCGTGCCTTTCGGGAAAAATGTCAGATCGTTAATGTCGCTGGCCAGCATTGGCTTGCCTGTCGCTATAGTCATAAAAATACCCCCCTTTAATTTAATTACCTTTAGTATAGCACATTCTATCATAAAATACAATAAAAAATATTTAATAGTATTTTGTAAATGACACCAAGTTTTTAAGGGCTAGACTATATATGATAAATAGCTATAAGGAAGGATTTATAGTACATGGATAAACAAATTGAGCAAAAATTAAAAGTCTTAATCAGCAAAAAACTGCAATTACTGCGCGAAAGAGACCACTGTACCATGGAGAAAACAGCTGATTTTTTGGATTTGGATTATTCTTTGTATCATGGTCTGTTGCACGGCGCCAGATTGCCGCATCTGGCCACGCTCATGAAGATCAATCAAGCCTATGGCCTGAATATGGACTGGTGGTTCGAGGACTTCGCCGAAATACGGACAAACAAAGTTTTAACCAAAGAGACTATCACGCAAAAAGCCGCGGAAAAAGAACTATTAAATAACTTTAACAAACTGGACGCCCGCTCCCGCAAAGCCCTGCAAAAGATCTTGAAAACCATGCTTCAGAGACGCCGCAGTCATTGGCCGGTCAACAATGTATATTTTTTGCAAAGCGCGTGATGTTTTCAGCTTCTTCTAAAATCTCGCCCGCTCTGTACGATGAGCGCACCAATGGCCCGGCGAAAACAGTCCTAAACCCCAGCTCCTTTTCGCCGTATGTTTTGTATTCCGTGAATTTCCCGGGGCGGATAAAGTCCTGTACCGGATAATGTTTTTTGGACGGCGGCAGATACTGGCCGAGCGTCACAATAGACACGCCCGCGTTTTTCAAATCCCGTAGCGTTAATTTTATTTCCGTTTCTGTTTCGCCCAAGCCCAGCATCAGGCCGGACTTTACCGGCAGGCCAGTCCGGGCGGCGTGATCTAGAATTTTCAGCGAGCGCCGATAATCCGCCCGCGGACGGACAGCCGCATATAAACGCGGCACGGTTTCGATATTGTGATTATAAACAGCCGGTCTGGCCGCCAGCACGGTGTCCAGCGCGGTCAGATCCCCCTGAAAATCCGGTGTCAGAACTTCGACGGCGGCGCGCGGCAGTTCCTGCCGCGCGGCCAGAATGGCCGCGGCGAAATGCGCCGCGCCGCCGTCCGGCAGATCGTCGCGCGTCACCGAGGTAATCACCACATACCGCAAGCCCAGTTTGCGCGCGGCCGCGGCTATTTTCCGCGGCTCGTCAGCGTCCACCGGCTCCGGCGCGGCCTGCCTAACGGCGCAAAAGCGGCAGCGGCGCGTGCAGGCCGCGCCCAGTATCAAGAAAGTCACCGTCCGCGCGGCAAAACACTCGCCGCGATTGGGACAGAGCGCCGATTCGCAAACCGTATGCACCGTTTCGTCGAAATACCCGCGGATCCGCAGATTGGGCGCGGACTTCGGAATGTTTTTTTTGAGCCAGACCGGATAACGCATGGAAACAAGTTTAACAAACCACCAGAAAAAATCCATACATAAATTCGCGGCACGCGGGTATTCTGGTATTGCATCTTTAAGGAGTGTGCAGCTATGGCAACTATTGATGATTTTGAAGATCCGCCGGAAGACGATCAGGACGCCGAGGCGCAGAGTTATCTGGCGCGTTATTACAACGAAGCTCTGTCCGAGTTTCTCCAGTCCGCCGCGCCGCGTAGCGAAGAAGTTTTTCCTTACGAAGTGCTGATTTTTTCCGATCAGCCGGGGATTTTACGAAAAAAATAATTCAGACCGCTAAATAGGGCTGCTAAAAACATGTCGTCTTTAGTGTTACAATAATTTTATGCTTAGCAAAGAAGTTTCCTGGAGCTTGTGGGGTTTTTTTTTCGCGCACGCGGCGCTTTTTGTTTTCACCAACCTGGGGCTGCTTATTCTCAACCTGCTGGCTTTCAGCGGCGAACTCTGGTTTTTGTACGTCCTCGTATTCTGGGCGCTGCTGCTGGCCCTGCATTATTACTTAAACAAACTGATCCTCTCCGGTTTTTTCTTAAGACTGCGCGACAAAATTTTGGACAGGCTGGATAAATGAAACAATTAGCCAAATCCCGCGCCCTGCTTTGTCTGTCCGGCGGTCAGGACAGTGTCACCTGTTTGCTGTGGGCGGCGCAAAAGTACGGCGCGGAAAATATTTATACTGTCGCGTTTGACTACGGACAAAAACACGCCGTGGAATTAGCCTGCGCCAAAACCGTGGCCAAACTGCTCGGCGCGGCCAAACATTATGTTTTGCGGCTACCGGCTTTGCAACAGATCGGCGACAGCGCGCTGCTGACGGACGCCGACGTGAACACAAGCAAAGACGGCCTGCCCGCTTCTTTCGTGCCGGCGCGCAATATTATTTTTTTGAGCCAGGCGGCGGCTCTGGCTTACAAACTGGATTGCGGCAATTTGATCACTGGTGTGAGCGAGGTGGACTACAGCGGCTATCCGGACTGCCGCGGGCAAACTATAAAACTTTTAGAAAAAACTTTGAACGCCGGTCTGGAAACAAATTTAAAGATCATTACGCCGCTGCTGCGCAAAAACAAAGCGGAGATCTGGGCGCTGGCGCGGCAATGCCGCGGGGCGGACGGCGTGGAGCTGATCCGCGAACACACGCACACTTGCTACAACGGAGACCACACGACGCGGCACGAGTGGGGCTACGGCTGCGCCAAATGTCCGGCCTGCCGGCTACGCCAAAGAGGTTACGCGGAGTTCCGCGCGAAAACAAAATAAAAATGCAGGCCAATCTTCAAGAAATTTTCCGCAGCATCCAGGGCGAGGGTCTATACGCCGGCGCGCCAACAACTTTTGTGCGCTTCAGCGGCTGCAATCTGCGCTGCGCTTACTGCGATACCAAAAAATCCTGGCGTGAGACCAAATACTGTCTTTATCAGCCGGTGGAGTTTGCGCGGCGTCTGGTACGCGTGCCCAATGCCGTTTCCGCGGAAGACTGCGCGGACATGATTTTCTGGCTGGCGCCGCGGGGGCTGGTCAGCTTCACCGGCGGAGAGCCGCTGCTGCAGGCCAAATACATCGCGCGCGTGCTGCAGCTCCTCGGCGCCAACTACACATACCTTATCGAGACGAACGGCTCCCTGCCGGCCGCGCTGAAACATCTGCCCAATCTGCCAAATATTGTTTACTCGATCGACTTAAAAGCTCCGCAATTTTTGCGCTTTTATAAAAACGTGCCGCAAAAATCGGCAAAATATCTAAAAATAATTCTGGAAAAAAATTTGGCTGTCGAAAAAATACTGCGGATATTGGATCGGATCAAAATGACCAGCACGCCGCTTTTTCTCCAGCCGCTAAACAATCGGGTTGCCAAAAAGGAATTGCAAAAATGGATGTATTATTTAGAAAAAAATGGGTATGTATATAAAGTAATGCCGCAGATACATAAATTTGTCCGCTGGAAATAAGGCGCGTTTGCGCAGGGGCGCAAAATGCGCAAATTTATACATCAAAAATAATTAATGTATCTTCGCTGTTCATTATTGCACAGAAAAAATCGATATATTTTTGCTGGATTTTCAGATTTTTAGCTTAAATAAGCCAAAAATTCGGCTTGGCAAAAAAACTGCCATTTATCCGCTGTAACAAACAACGGGGGGATAAATAATGGCAGTCGCAACCAAACTTAAAAGCAGGATCGAGAAAAAATTAATCTCCAGCGAAATTCTTGAACTCAAAAACACGGAAAAGAAAATTATTGCCAAACTGGTCAGCGGTTCGCTGGGCGGCGGTCTCACCAAAGAAAAAAATCAGCTGGTCATGGAAAATCTGCCGCTGGCGATTTATCTGGCTAAAAAATACACCCGCAAAGATGTGGATATTCAAGATCTGGTACAGGTCGCGGCGATCGGCTTGATCAAAGCCGTACGCAAATATAATCCGTCGCGCAAAGTCCGGCTGTCTTATTATGCCGTCCCGACTATTGACGGCGAGCTGCGCCACTACATCCGCGACAATTGCTACAGTATTCGCGTTTCACGCAAATGCGTCGAGTTGAACGCGCGGATCCAAAAATTCCGTGAAGAATTTATTTATCAGAATGGCCGCGAAGCTACCCGTTTGGAGATCGCCAAAAAATTTAAATTCAAATTAAAAACCCTGGACAAGATCATGCAGACTATGGGCGCGCATTATCTGACCTCGCTGGATATGCCGATCAACCACAATAACAAAAGCGACTCGATCCGGCTGGAAGACATCATTGGCAGCAGTAATTTTGCCGACGCTATTCTGGAAAAAGAAGATCTCCAGACCGCTTTGCAGGCGCTCAATCCGCGCGATCAGCAAATCATCAAAGATCATTTCATGCGTGAGTACAGCCAGTCCGACATCGCCAAGCGTTTTCGTATCACGCAGGCGCAGGTGTCGCGCGTGCTTAAACGCGCCTGTCAGAAAATCGCTTTGGCTATGGTTTAAAATTTTTGTCCAAATCTTATAGATGCCGTATAATATTTTCCGCGTCCGGGAGAGGTGTCCGAGTGGTCGATGGTGCAACATTGGAAATGTTGTATACCGCAAGGTATCGCGAGTTCGAATCTCGCCCTCTCCGCCACGCGAAGCGTGGCATGAGCGCCAGCGAATGTTTGCGCAAGCCGCTCCGCGGCGCGGCGCAAAAGGAGAGTAGTGCCGGAGTGCGGTTTTGCTCTGCCAAACAAACGAACGGCCGCCCTCTCCGCTCGCACCCATGTGCGCGCGACGCCCGTGCGCGCATAGAAAACCGCGCACGGCCAGCGCCGCGCGCGTAAGCGTAAACGTCCGCCCTCAACAAGCTAATCAAGCCGAAGTTACCAAAAGCCTTATCAAATAAGCGGTTCCGGCGATTTCTATTTTTTACATGATTTCTATAATTTACAAAACTTCTATGAGATTTTAGGATTTGGGCGTATGGAGGGTGTATGAAATTTAAAGGGTTTTGGTGGATTTTTGCAAATGACAATATCATAGATATTTGGTGTAGAATATAAAGCGAGGCTAATGATGTCGCCGGAAAAATCAAATTTAATAATGTATCAGACCGAAGACGGTTTAACCAAGATAGAGGTTAATTTTGATGGAGATACTGTTTGGTTGACCCAAGAACAACTGTCGCAATTATTTCAACGCGATACAAGTGTTATTAGCCGGCATATTAAAAATATCTTTGCTGAAGGCGAATTAGATGAGAAAAGCAATTTGCAAAAAATGCAATTTGCTAATTCTGATAAACCGACGTATTTTTACAGCTTAAATGTCATTATATCCGTAGGATATCGCGTTAAATCCTTGCGTGGTACACAGTTTAGGATTTGGGCAACTAACTTACTCAAAGAGTATATGCAAAAGGGTTTTGTTATGAATGACGACTTGCTAAAACAGGCGGGCGGCGGTAATTATTTCGAGGAATTATTAGCGCGTATCCGCGATATTCGTTCTTCTGAGAAAGTTTTTTATCGTAAAATTTTAGATATATACGCTACTAGTATTGATTACGACCCTAACACAGAAACAACACAGGCTTTTTTTGCTACTGTACAGAACAAAATGCATTTTTCTGCACATGGATATACAGCCGCCGAAGTTATTTACGATAGAGCAAACGCACAAAAAGATTTCATGGGTTTAACTGCTTGGGCTGGAATGTTGCCTAGAAAAACAGATACAGCGTTTGCCAAAAATTATCTTACAGAAGATGAAGTTGATACATTAAACCGTATTGTTACGCTATATCTTGATTTTGCGGAATTACAAGCCAAGAATAAAGCGCCTATGTATATGAAAGATTGGATTAGCAAATTAGACGATTTCCTTAAAGTGTCTAATAGGAAGATTCTAACTCATGCCGGAAAAATCAGCGCAGAGGTCGCCAAATTAAAAGCGGATACAGAGTATGATAAATTTAGAGAACGTACTCGGTACACTTTAACCCCAGTAGAACAGCACTTTTTACAATCGCTAGAACAAACAGAAAAAAAAGTACTAGCAAAACAAAAGAAAAAACATAAAAAAGAATGAACTTGACTTAAAAACAAGTCCTCTATAGCTAGGGTCTCTTACGACCGCGTGGCATGGAGCCAACTTTCACTATAGAGAACCTAGTAAAGAGAACTTAGTAAATAGTATAACTCGTTTTTGAGAAAAAGCAATGTGAAAATTTGACTCATTTGTCTGGGAGTTTTAACCAACTTATGACTACAAGTTAGATTTGCTACACAGCGTGTAGCAAATTAGTCATTTGGGTTAGAGTTAGCATATGAAAACCAAGTGTATTTATGTTAATTGGCTACGCATTGCATAGCTTTCCTAAAACAACAAACCCCGCCATGCGGCAGGGGGTTTATGTGATTATAAAATCAACCTTGTTTTATA
>JAIRWS010000043.1 GCA_031268855.1 Candidatus Margulisiibacteriota bacterium
GAGGGCTATTTCCAGACAGACCGTACCAACGGTTTCAATCCGGACGGCTTTAACGCGCCGGATGGTACGCCGAAACACCGCAAAACCTATTTTGACCAGAGTTTTACGCCGGAGGAAAATCAGCAGGCGGTGGAGGATGCTTTATATCAGGACATTCAGGACTTATTGCGCTCCATCCAAAGCCAGACCAATTTTGCCATGCCGAAACCCAATCCGCGCCGCGCGCCGCCAGTTAGGGAAATTCATAATGAAAACACCAGACTTTATGCCATAACTGACGCTCTGGATCTTGTGCAGGCGTATACGGGCTGGATAACGGACGCGGATTACGAATTATTGCAGGACGCCTATCTGGAAGCCGCCGCCGAACCGGCAAATATAGAAAAATGCCGCGAATTAGTGGATGTATTAAAAGAATTGCAGATACAGTATTTGGCGGATAAATTTGCGGCTTTTTGTCTGGTATTGTCAGATAAATATGAAAAAATTATTGCGCAATTACGGACTATTGCTGTGACGTCGGAAAATATCTCCAGAATAACTGAAGCTGTTACAAAATTGACTTTGGTTAAAACCAGAGCTGTTGAGGATAGCGAGCTATGTAAAAAATACGGCATAACTCCTGCTATTGTTAGGCAGATACGCATAAATCTCTGGAAACTTGCAGAGACCAGGCATTTATTAAAAGAAATACTTCAAGAGACGGAGTCGCTTGTCCATAACTAGTATCTGATACTATAATCAAAGCCAATTTTAACTGCGGAGAAAACAATGGAAGTTCTCATCAAAAAACTGCCGAACATGGATGACCTGCCTTCGATGCGGTACATGACCGAACACGCGGCAGGTCTGGATATTTACGCCGCGGTGGCGGAGCCTGTCGTTTTAGCGGCTGGCGAGACTAAATTGATCCCGACCGGTTTTCAAATGGCTTTGCCGGCTGGTTATGAAGCGCAGGTGCGGCCGCGCTCCGGTCTGGCGCTCAAAAAAAATATCGGCGTGCTGAACAGTCCGGGCACGATCGACGCGGATTACCGTGGCGAGGTCGGCGTGCTCCTGACCAATTTTGGCCGCGAGCCTTTTACCGTGCGGCGCGGTGAGCGTATTGCCCAAATGGTCATCGCGCCGGTGGCCAGAGCGGAATTAAAATTTGTCTCCGAGCTGCCAGACTCCGCGCGCGGCGCCGGCGGTTTTGGCTCGACCGGGCTTTAAGTTTATTTATGCTGGAGATCAAATATCTCGGCCATGCCTGTTTTTGGGTGGCGTCCGACGACGGCCTGCGGGTTTTGACCGATCCGTACAGCGGTTTTCTGGGTTACGTTTTTCCGGAAGTCGCGGCGGATATTATTCTGGTTTCGCGTAATCAAGCTGAGCATAACTGTATCGAGGCGGTCGGCGGTCAGCCAGCGGTCATTCAGGGTGAAGGCTACCGTGAATTGAATTGGGTCAAGATCCGCGGCATTCCCGTCCAAACAGCCGGCGAGCCGCACAGCGCCAGCACGATTTTTTGCTGGGACATGCAGGCGGTGCGTTTTTGTCATTTGGGCGCGCTCAGTCTGCCGCCGGATCAGGAATTGCTGGCGCAGATCGGGCCGGTGGACATTTTGTTTTTTCCGGTCGGCGGCGGAACTGTTTTGACGCCCCAGATGGCCGCGCCGGTTTTGCAGCAGATACCGCACAAGTATGCGCTGCCTATGCTGTACCGCACGCCATACAATCCGCGGCCGGCCTGCGATCTGGCGGAGTTTCTCGTCCGGCAAAAAAATATTATAATTCCTGAGCCAAAGAACATTTGGCGTTTGCAGCGGCAGGATCTCAAAGGCGCGCCGCAGGTGGTCTGTTTAGAATATTTGCCGGAGGAAAATAATGTCAGGTAAAAACAAAGAATTGCTGGGTGGTCAGGCGCTGATCGAAGGCGTCATGATGAAAGGCGGTCAGGCTCTGGGTTATGCTGTTTACGCGCCGCACGGCCGCCTGGTCGTCGAGCGCCAGGAGTACACGCCCTGGAAAAAGAAATTTCCCTTTTTGGGCTGGATTTTCCTGCGCGGTTTTTTCAATCTTATTGAGATGTTGAGCATCGGCGTCAAGGCGCTGGATTTTTCTCTGCGTATAGCCCTGCCGGAAGAGCAGGCCAAACAGTCTAAATACGAAATGCCGGTCTCGCTGGCGGTCTCACTTTTACTGACTTTCGGCCTCTTTGTTTTTTTGCCGGCCTTTTTTTTCTCGCGCCTGCAAAATGTTTTTAGCAGCGTGCTGCTTTTAAACCTGCTGGAAGGCGCGGCGCGTATTTTGATTTTTATTATTTTTTTGCTGGCTGTCGGTTTTTCACGGGACATGATCCGCGTTTTCGGTTTTCATGGCGCAGAGCACAAGGCTGTGCATGCTTACGAAGCTGGCGAAGAATTAACAGTGGAAAATGTGCAAAAATATTCCACGCTACATCCGCGCTGCGGCACTTCGTTTTTGCTCGTGGTGTTTGTTGTTTCGATTTTGGTCCTGGCGCTTTTTGGCCGCACGGCGCTGTTTTCCCGTCTGCTGCTCAAGCTGCTCATGTTGCCGGTCGTGGCCGGTTTGAGTTATGAGCTAGTGCGTTTGGTCTGCCGCCTGCCGGGGTTTTTGACGAATATCATCTTGGGGCCGGGCTTGCTTTTGCAGTATCTGACCACGCGCCAGCCGGATGCACAAATGGTCGAGGCGGCGATCGCGGCGCTGGAAGCCGCCAAAGGCATAGAAGGATAGAAAGAAGAGTCTAATGCTGGGCAAAATCGAAGAGATCGTCAAACGTTACCGCGACAACGAGCTGGCTTTGTATGACCCGCAGGTGACCGCGGATCTGAAGCGTTACCGCGAGCTGATGCGCGCTCAGGCGGAGATGAAAGAGCTTGTCGAGAAATATCAGGAATACAAAAAAGTTAAGCAGGCCGCCGCGGACGCTAAAACCCTGCTGGCTGACCCGGCCGGGGATAAAGAGCTGCGCGAGCTGGCGGAAACTGAATGGAAAACGAACAGCGCAGCGGCGGTCGCGCTGGAAGAAGAGTTAAAATTTCTTCTGGCGCCCAAAGACCCCGATGACAATAAAAATGCGATTTTGGAAATACGTCAGGGGACAGGCGGCGAAGAAGCTGCTTTGTTTGCCTCAGATCTTTTTTCGATGTACCGGCGTTACGCTGAGCGCAACGGCTGGCGTTTTCAGGTATTGTCTTTGACCGAGGCTGAGCAGGGCGGATTTAAAGAAGTCATCGTGGAGATCAGCGGCGAGGGTATTTACGGCAAGATGAAATACGAGTCCGGCGTGCACCGCGTGCAGCGTGTGCCGGAGACGGAGGCGCAGGGGCGCGTGCATACTTCGGCGGCGACCGTGGCGATCATGCCGGAAGTCGAGGATGTGGATGTTGAAATAAACCCCACGGATTTGAAAATCGACACTTACCGCTCTTCGGGAGCGGGCGGCCAGCATATCAATAAGACCGATTCAGCGGTGCGGATCACGCATTTGCCGAGCGGGCTGGTGGTTTCCTGTCAGGACGGCCGCTCGCAGCATGCCAACCGTGACAGCGCCATGCGCGTTTTGCGCAGCCGTTTGTATGAAAAACAGGAAAAAGAGCGGCTGGCCAAAGAAAAAGATTTACGTAAAACACAGGTCGGCTCCGGCGACCGCTCGGAAAAAGTCCGCACTTACAATTATCCGCAAAACCGCATCACCGATCACCGCATCGGCTTGACGCTCTACAATCTGGACGCGATAGTCAAAGGCGGCGATTTGTCCGCGATCACCGACGCTTTGATCCAGGCTGACCGTATTGCTAAGTTGCAGGCGGCATAAATGTCCGCCGAGATCTGGACGATTTTAAAAATCCTGAAGTGGTCGGAAAACTTTCTGCGTGCCAAAGGTGTGGCCGCCGCTAAGCACGATGCCGAAGCTCTCCTGGCTTTTGTGCTGGGTTGCCAGCGGATCGAGCTCTATCTGCGTTTTGAACAGCCGTTGACCGCGGCAGAACGCACGGCTTACAAAAAACTGCTTTTGCGCCGCGCCAACCGCGAGCCTTTGCAGTATCTTACCGGCGAGGCTTGGTTTATGAATGAAAAGTTCAAAGTTTCACTTCACACTTTAATTCCGCGTTACGACACCGAGATTTTGGTGGAGACGGTTTGCCGGTATCTTGACCGGGCTGAGCTGATTATTGACGTGGGGACTGGCTCCGGTGTTTTGGCGGTCTGTTTTGCCCGGCGCGGCCGAAAAGTTCTGGCGCTGGATATCTCGCCGGAAGCTCTGGCGGTGGCGCGGGAGAACGCCGCCGCGCAGCAGGTGGCGGATAAAATAGAATTTATCAGAGCAGACCTGTTGAACGCTGTCAATATTCCCGCGGAAACACGCGGCGTTTTTTTGGTTGCCAATCCGCCGTATATTTCTCCCGCCGAATATGCTGTCCTGGAGCCGGAAGTACGGGACCATGAGCCGCGGCTGGCTCTGCTGGCGCAGAATGATGGGCTGGAGTTTTATCAGAAAATTCTGGCGCAAAGCGGCACGGCGCCAAACTTAAAAGGCGTTTTTTTTGAGGTCGGACAACGGCAAGCCGGACGGGTGGCCGAGCTGCTGCAAAGCCGCTTTTCCGCGCCGACGCAGATAGTCAAAGACCTTGGTGGAAAAGAGCGGGTAGTGTATACTTTATTGTGAGGGGAATTTCATGCCTAAGCTTTTTATTTTGCTCGGCCTGCTGGGGGCTTTGGTTACTGCCGCTTATGATCCGCTAGCCGATATTCTTGAACGGCAGGATTATCCGCGGCTGCTGGAGCTTTCCCGCGAAGCTGTGTTTACCCGCGAAAGCGCGCATAATTATTATTATTTGGGCGCGGCTTACGCTGGTCTGCGCCGGCCAAAACTGGCGGACAAGGCCTATTTAGTCGCTTTGGAAAAACCGGATCTGACTTACGAGATGGGCGCGAATGTGGCGGATTATTTCGAGGCCAAAAACGCTGCGGAGACCGCGGTCAATGTGTGTATGCAGCTTTTTCGCAAGTTTCCCAAAGAAAAACTGAGCACATCGCAGCGCATAGTCAAGGCGCTGGCCAGGCAAAATAAGCATCAGGAAATTATTAATTTTTTTACAGGCTTTATCGAGGAAGATCCGGAAACCGTCAATCCGCTGGCTTATTATGTCGGTCTGGGCTACTACGCTCTGGAAGATTTGCAGGCCGCGGGGACTTATTTTCAAGAAGCGTTCGATGCTGGCTACCGCGATGTGGATCTTTTGCTCAAGATGGGCGAGCTGAAACTAAAAAGCGGAGACTGGCAGGCCGGTTTGGATTATTTAAATGACGGCATTCGTATGGGTGGCGTGGTCTATACGCCGGAAGCCAGCACGTACAAATATCTCGGTCTGGCCTATGCTAAATTGGATGATCCGCAAAAAGCCGCCGCTAATTTTCGGCAGGCGATCACGGCTGGCAATAGAGAGCCGGAAATTTACGTGCAGTTTGCCGAGAATGCTTTGCTGGGCAAAGATTTTCAAGGTATCCTGACGGTGCTGGAGCCGCGCGTCGCGGCCAACAGCAAGAATGCTGATTATCAATATTATCTGGCCAGCGCTTGTGACAATTTAAATTTGCGCGCGCAGGCGATCCAGTACTACCAAAAGGCGCTGGAAGCTGGCTACAAAAACGCGGATTTTGTGCGTTTGCGGGTCAGCGCCTTGCGTCAGCAAGAAGAAGATGAGTAACAGCCTGCTGCTGCAGGCTTGCTGCGCGCCGTGCAGTTCAGCGGTTTTGGAAAAACTGGCGCCGGAATATAAATTGACTGTTTTGTTTTTCAATCCCAATATTCAGCCGGAGGCAGAATATCAAAAACGCTTGGCGCAGTTTGCCAAACTGCAAGAATATTTTGCTTTTGAGTTAAGCGCGCCGCCTTACGAGCCGCAGGAGTGGCTGGACTTAACTAAAGATTTGGCGGCCGCTCCAGAAGGCGGCGCGCGCTGCCAGATTTGTTTTAATTATCGTTTGGCTTATGCCGCGGCACAGGCTGAAGGCTGCGCTGGTTTTGCGACAACTTTGTCTATTTCACCGCAAAAAAATTTTGCGCAGATAACTTCAGCCGGCGAGGAGGCCGCGCGGCGGCAGGGCGGAAAATTTCTAAATTTTGATTTTCGCAGTTTGTATCCGCGCAGCCGGCAATTGTCCCGGGAGCTGGGCCTTTACCGCCAAAAATATTGCGGGTGCTTGTATGCGGCGCGTTGAACAGGTCAAGCAGATAATTTTGGGGCAGGCGGATATTGCCGCTTTGCTGCCGCCGCGCTCCCGCCGGACGCACAAGTATACGGCCGGACGGGTACTGGTGATCGCTGGATCGCGCGGCCTGACCGGCGCCGCTCTGCTGGCGGCCAGAGCGGCTTTGCGCAGCGGCGCCGGTCTGGTGACTCTGGCTGTGCCCCGAGAGTTAGCCAATCTGCTCGACGCGCAGACTCCGGAAATAATGACTCTGCCTTTGCCCAGCGCCCGCGGCGCGCTGAGGGCCTCCGCTTTAAAAATTTTACGGCCGCTCCTGGGCAATTATGATTGTATTTTGGCCGGGCCAGGGCTGTCTTTGCGCCGCCAGACTAAAGCGTTTAGCAGAAACCTGTTTCAGTACATCAAAAATTACCGGCCGGGACTGCGTGTGGTGCTGGACGCCGACGCTTTAAAAATTTTAGCTGATTTGCAGCGCGGCCGCGCCCGCATGCGTTTAATAGTTACGCCGCATGTCGGCGAGCTGGGCCGGATGCTACGCTGGTCTTCCGCCGCGGTTCGTAGACAGCCCTTTGCCGCGGCCAGCAAAGCCGCTTTGCAATATAACGCCGTAGTTGTTCTGAAAGACGCAGACCGAACCTATATCACGCAGGATCAGAAAAAATATTTTTTAAACAGCAACGGCAATCCGGGCATGGCCACCGCCGGCAGCGGCGATGTGCTGGCTGGCCTGATCGCCGGACTATGGGTGTCCACGCGCGGTATGACGGCTCTGCGCGCGGCGGTTTGCGCGCCTTATGTGCACGGTCTGGCCGGCAATCTGGCGGCGCAGGCTTATTCGGTGGACGGCCTGATCGCCGGCGATATTCTGGCGCAGATCCCCGCGGCTTTGCGCCTGCTCAAAGGGGAATAATTGGCCGGCCTTGACACCGGAAAAAAAGCTGGCGGTTCTACGGGATTAAGGACATTAGTAATATGTTATAATTTTAGCCGATATAAAAAAATGAAAAGGATAGGCCGGAACTTTAATTAAGGGGGTATTCGCAATACAATGATCGAACGTTATTCTTTGCCCGTGATGCAGGCTGTCTGGGAGCCGGAAAATAAATTTCGCCAGTGGCTGAATATTGAGCTGGCGGCTTGCGAGGCTAATCATAAACTGGGATTGATCCCTAAAAAAGATTGGCAGACTATCAAAACCAAAGCGCGGTTTGATGTCCGGCGCATCGACGAGATCGAAAAAGAGACCAATCACGATGTCATCGCTTTTCTGACCAATGTTGCGGAAAATGTCGGGCCGGCCTCGCGTTTCATTCATCTGGGTTTGACTTCTTCGGATATTGGCGACACGGCTGCCTGTCTGCTGCTCAAGCAGTCGGCGGAGATTTTAGAAAAAGACCTGGAGGCTTTGCTGCAAGCCTTGAAAATACAGGCTTTGAAATACAAAGACACGATTATGATCGGCCGCACGCACGGTATTCATGCCGAACCGACGACTTTTGGCCTGAAGCTGCTGCTCTGGCACGAGGAAATGCGGCGCAACAAACAGCGGCTGTCCCGGGCCGGGAAAAATATTTCCGTCGGCAAATTATCCGGCGCGGTGGGCACTTATGCCAATATCGATCCGTTTGTGGAAAAATACGTTTGTCAAAAACTCGGCCTGACGCCTTGCGCTGTGGCTACGCAGATCGTGCAGCGCGACCGCCATGCGGAATTTATGACCACACTGGCGATCATCGGCGCCTCACTGGAAAAAATTGCTGTGGAGATCAGGCTGTTGCAAAAAACTGACACGGCCGAAGCCGCCGAGCCTTTTGGCAAAGGCCAAAAAGGTTCTTCCGCCATGCCGCACAAACGCAATCCGATTATCTGCGAGCGGATCACCGGTCTGGCGCGGGTTTTGCGCGGTTATGCCGGGGCGGCTTTGGAAAATGTGGCCTTGTGGCATGAGCGTGATATTTCTCACTCCGGCGCCGAACGGATTATTTTCGCTGACGGCTGTATTTTGCTGGACTATATGTTTTCGCTGGCGCACAAGGTTTTGACCGGCCTGGAAATTTATCCGCAGCGCATGGCCAGAAATATGGACGCTTGCGGCGGAATAATTTTTTCCCAGCGCGTATTGCTGGCTTTGGTCGGCAAAGGCCTGACGCGCGAAACGGCCTACAAATTGGTGCAGCGCAATGCTTTGCGGGCGCGGGATGAGGACGGCTCTTTCCGGGAAAATATCGCAAACGATCCGGAAGTTCTGAAATTGATTTCTAAAAAAGAACTGCTGGATTTGTTTGATTATCAGTATGCGATCCGTAATGTGCGGAAAATTTTTAAGCGGGTATTGAAATAAGCTATGTTTGGGTTTATTAAGAAATTTTTGGCGCGTGTGCAGCGCGTGGTGCAGCTGCGGGAAGTTCTGAACAAAATGCCCGGCGCGCCGCCGTCGAAGCCTTTTTACGAAATGGACTCCGGCGAGTTTTATGATTTTTTGCTGAGCGGCGGTTCGCAGGAGCGGTACTATGATTTTCTGCTGGATTTTTTGTTGACGGGGTATCTGGACGGCACGATCGATGAGCAGAAATTTAAATATTTTGTCGGGCTGGACAATCCGCTACAAATCAGCCGTTATGTGGACAAACTTTTGCGCGAGGCCAAAATGCAGGGTTCGATCTACGCCGAGCTGCTGAAATACAGCAACGCGGATGATAAAAAAGAAGATTTGCTGACTATGCTGATGCCGGAACACAAGCCGGCTGAGCAAAAACGCCAGCTCAACAGTGTTGCGGAATTGAAGGATTTGCTGAAAAATAACGCCGAGGAATTGCAGGCGCAAAAACGCGCGCTGGCCATGGCGCGGATGCAAGAGGCCGAGCGGAAACGGCAGGAAGCGCTGCGTAAAGCAATCGTACTCAATGCGCCGGAAACCGGCGAGCTGCTGGCCAAAGACACTTTTCTGGCCGAGCAGACGGAGATCACCCAAACGGCCGAGCTGCTGAGCGTTGAGCTGGAAAAGCAGCAAAAAGGCACGGTGCTGGGGCAGTCCGCCGCGCCTGCTCAAGCCCATTCGGTGATCTCGGCAGATACTTCTAAAATGAGCCCCGGCGAGCTGGTGGCCTACAAGAAAAAGATCCTGAGCAAAATGCGCAAGGACGTTAACGCTGGCAGCAAGATGCGGATCTAGGGAGAAAAGATGAGCGAGCGGAAAAAACACAAGAGCAGCGCGCCGGCTTACGGCGGAGGCGGCGGGACGGCGCCGATTTCCGCTGTGGGCGGTATGTCTCCCGCGGAACGCGTGGCTTATATTCGGGAAATTCAACAAACCTCGCCAGTTAAACAGATCGCTGAGAATATGAAAGAGTTTGATCTAAAAGGTTTTGGTTTGATCGCCAATATTTTTAGCCAGGGTTCAGCGATGCTAAAAGGCCTGAACGATGCTTACACGCAGATCCGCCAGTCGCGTCAGGGTGTGGCGATCAATCAGCATGTCGAGGGTCTGACCGAAAATGTCCGCGGCCTGGAGCGTTTGCGCCATGAGTTTACGCCGCAGTCCAATACTGACCTGCCGGATTTTCAAAATTTGGAGAAACAAAACAAAGGCGTTTACGTGGACTCCAGCTGGCTGCCCAAACGCAAAGGCAAAGTAGAGTAACGCCAGCGGGGCGGTGCGGGCAGCGTGTTTGGCGGTGAAACTCTTTTAAAAAAACTTTCTTTATTATATAGTTGAGTTTTCGCGCGGATGGCGGAATTGG
>JAIRWS010000044.1 GCA_031268855.1 Candidatus Margulisiibacteriota bacterium
CAAGTATCGTTATTTAGGCCAAAATGTTAATAACGTTACTTTTTTGATTAAAACTACCGTTATTTTTCGCAATGGTCTTTCTCGGCAGCGCGCTGGCGCTACACGACTTTTATAATATATATGACCTTATAATAAGCTGGCACTGTGCTGAAGGTAAGCGCTGAGCTGACAACGCCAGCGTTCTCCGTATTGCCGGAGACGCTGCCGCCGGTAATGCTGCCGCTGATCGTATGTGAATGTAGACCGCCGCCGTCAGTGGTGGTTATCCTGACCTCGTGGTCATGTATTCCGCCGTTTTCCGAAGTGGTACATGAAAAAGGATGGTCATGTGAGGCATCAATCTTTAACCTCACACCACCGCCTGAGCCAGCAGCGCTTACACCACTGAGGTTATCACCTTTAGCAATTATACCATCTGCAACGGTGTTTCGATCTTCTCCCCAGGATCCCGTCAAAGATTTAGAGTCGGTAGAGCCGGAAACGTCGTGCCTATGTCCGCCGCTACCGGTGTTCGTTGAGCCACTGCCTTCATGTTTATGTCCACCGCTCTCGCTTATCGAGAGGCCGCCCGTGTTAAGGTTGCTCAGAGGTAGCGCTTTCACCTCGTGCTTGTGCTCCGGGAGATTCGCCGAAGTCAGTGTCACACTCTGGCTATCCGCGCCGAGCGCTGTAGTAAAATCCGAGCTCTCCGCGCCGCGCAGAAATTTATCGGTCAGATCCGGCACATTATTCGGATCAGCGACGTGATTGGCGGCATTGCAGACTTTCCAGATATTTTTGAATTCCGCGGTAGTCGCGCCCCACGCTGTGGAACTAAAAGTCAGTATCGTGCCTTTCGGGAAAAAAGTTAGATTATTAATGTCGCTGGCCAGCATTGGCTGGCCTGTCGCTATAGTCATAAAAATACCCCCTTCTTTTTGATAACTGGCAACTGCCAGCTATCAAGGATTATTATACATTATGATTGCTATATGTCAATTGCCAGATATGCCGATCTGAAATATACGCCAAAAGACCTCGGCGCGCGGATTACCCAGTTGAGGAAAAAGAAACGTCTGAGCATGTACGCGCTGGCCATGAACGCCGGCCTGGACGACACAATAATCCTGCGTTCGGAAAACGCCAAACGCGAACCCACGATCGGCACCATGCTCAAAATTATCGACGGATTGGAGATCAGTCCGGCTGAATTTTTTAAGCCTTTTACGGAATGTTAAAAAGCCAAAAGATTAAAGCTCGTTGGGGCGCCGTTTGACAAATATCAAAATAATGCTATTATTTGCCTATAAAAACGATAGGAGAAAAACATGCCAGTCATTAGAAAAAGCGCGGATTTGCGGAATAAATACAGCGAGATCTCGGATTTTTGCCATAAATATAAAGAGCCGGTTTTCATCACGCGCAATGGCGACGGCGATCTGGCGGTGATGAGTCTGGAGACTTATGAGGCTATGTCCGGCCGGCGGGAGTTATATGCTTTAATAAATGAAGGGCTAGAGCAAGTCAGACAGGGAAAAACTAAACCGGCCAAAGAGGCGCTGGCTGCTCTGCGAAAAAAATTAAGGATATAAGACAAGATGTATATTGTTTATATCACAGATTTAGCCGAGCAAGAGTTAGCGAGAACGCTAGCAAGATTTATTTACAGCCGGCGGGATTGGCGTAAATTATTAAAACAATAACTCAGGCAGAGATTTCCTCAAGCCACTTTGATAATATATATGACGGTGTAGTAACTCGGCACGGCGCTGAACGCTGTGCCGGAGCCGGCGCTGTCTGTCGTGCCGCCGATACTGCCGCCGGTAATGCTGCCCAAAATAGCATGTTTGTGCGCGCCATTGCTCGTCGCTTTGCTGGTAGAAGAGAAATCGTGACTATGGTCACCGCTGGTCTTAAATGTAATTCCAGCGGATTTGGTCTCTGAAGCTACAGTTGACTTAGTACTCCAATAAACATCTCCATAATCCCAGGCGGCCGTAGGGTTAGTGGCGTTATTGGTTGAGCCATGTCTGCCGGATGTTGATACATTGTGAGAGTGGCCGGGATCTAAAAAACTGTGATCGTGATTTCCTTCCGCGGTTGTACCGCCGGATAAAGTATGCTCATGCGCGCCATCAGAATCAACTTTTAGGCCGGACGTATCCAGTCCACTGAGAGACAAACCTTTAGCCCCGTGACTATGCGAAGGAAGATTGGCGGTGGTCAGGGTCACGCTGTCCGCGCCGCGCGCGGTAGTAAAATCTGAGCTCTCCGCGCCGCGCAGAAATTTATCGGTCAGATCCGGCACATTTGGGTCAACGCCGTGATTGGCTTTGTTGCAGACCTTCCAGATATTTTTAAATTCCGCGCTGGTTGCGCTCCACGCCGTGGAGCTGAAGGTCAGTAGCGTGCCTTTCGGAAAAAAAGTCAGATTGAGAATATCGTCCGCGTACATTTTTTGGCCTGTGGCTATAGTCATAAAAATACCCCCTGTCTTTTTTATACCAAACAGGTAAAAAATTTATTACGCTGTTTGACATTTATTTACATTTTAACAGATAAGTTAAAGTTGTCAATTGGTGTAAGAAAGGACTATGCCAAATGGATAAAGAGTTTACCAATGCGGAGTTAAAGAGATTATTAAGCAAAAAACTGGAAACACTGCGCAGGCAAAGCGGACAGACTATCGAAACCACCGCGGACAGTCTGGATCTGGCGATCAGCGAATATTTCCGTTTTCTCAAAGGTCAGCGTTTGCCGCATCTGCTCACGCTGCTGCGTCTCAGCAAAAAATACGGCGTGACGCTTGACTGGTGGTTTGGCGGCCTGAATGATCTGCCCGGCACGAGACAGGGGTTTAGGCAGAAAAGTTTTGAGCTGCAAGGCTTGAGCCTGCTCAAAAAAGTTGAACCGCGGCTGCATCGGGCGGTGCTGGCGGCGCTCAAAGCTTTTGTTCAGAATATTAGTCCGGCCAGATAACCGCGGCGGGTTTTATCCCTAAAGTTATTATAAAACCAAAGCCGTTTGTAGTATAATCCTGTTTTATGAAACGGATTTATCTGGACAACAACGCCACGACGATGGTTTCACCAGCGGCGGCGCGGGAAATGGAAAAATTCAACACCACGCATTACGGCAACCCGTCATCGCTGCACGAGTTTGGCCTGGACACCCGGCCAGAGCTGCGCAAAGCGCTTGATAGAATATACCGGCTCATCAACGCGCCGGACAGCGACGATGTGCTGATCACTTCCGGCGCGACCGAGGCGAATAATCACGTTATCAAGTCCGTGTTCTGGGACGGGGTACGAGCCCCGGGCGGAGCCGTAGGGCGGCGCGGGGATCATTACATCACGACCAATATTGAACACCCGACGGTTTACAACACGTTTCAGTATCTGGAAAAAATGGGCGCGCGGGTCACCTATTTACCCTGCGATAAAAACGGCTTGATTTCCGCCGAGCAGGTCAAGGCCGCGCTGACAGACCAGACCGCGCTGGTTTCCATAATGCTGGCCAATAACGAGATCGGGACGATTTTACCGCTGAAAGAAATTGCCGCGGAATGTCGCAAAGCCGGAGCGCTGATCCACACTGACGCCACGCAGGCGATCGGCAAAATTCCTGTCAATGTGCAGGAACTGGACGTGGATTATTTGTCTTTTTCCGCGCACAAATTTCACGGGCCAAAAGGCAGCGGCGGCTTGTATGTGCGCCGCGGCAAAAGGCTGGAGCCGTTGTTTCACGGCGGCGAGCAAATGGCCAGCTTACGCGCCGGCACGCTGAATGTGCCGGGGATCATCGGTATGGGCGTGGCCGCGCAGGAAGCGTTGGACGGGCTGAACTATGAAGCGGCGGAAGTCAAAAGACTGCGCGACAAACTGGAGGATTTTATTTTGCAGAATATTCCCGACGTGTTCCTCAACGGCGATAAGCAAAAGCGCACGCCGAATACTTTGAATATCGCGTTCAAGGACTGCGAGGGCGAAGCTCTGCTTTGGGATTTGAATGAGCGCGGCATCGCGGCTTCGACCGGTTCGGCCTGCGCGTCCGAGGAGCTGGAATCCTCGCGGGTGCTGCGCGCCCTCGGCATTGACAAAGCTTTGTCGCACATGGCTGTGCGCTTTTCGCTCTCGCGCTTCACGACGGAAAAAGAAATTGATCAGGTACTCTCGGTTTTGCCCGCGATCATCAAAAGGCTGCGTGAGATTTCAGAGGGCAAGTAGATTATGTTATACTCGAAATATGAGCAAAGATGACTTGATCGGGTTGAGTTTGTGGGAGGCTTACTCCCAAAAAGTCCATGACCGCATGAACAATCCGCGGCACGGCGGGTCGTTCACGGACAAAGACGCCAGGGCGCAAAGTTGCCAATTAGTCGTGGCGGATTTTGGCGACGCCTCCTGCGGAGACTCTATTCAGCTTTTCTGGCTGGTCGATCCCCGGACGGACGTCATCAAAGACGCGCGGTTTTTGTCTTTTGGCTGCGGCACGGCGATCGCCAGCGCGGATGTCATGGCCGAGCTGACTATCGGCCGCACGGTGGATGACGCGGCCAGGATCACCAATCTCGATGTGGAAAAAGCTCTGCGCGACGACCCCGATACGCCGGCTTTCCCCGGACAGAAAATGCATTGCTCGGTCATGGCCTATGATGTCATCAAGCGCGCGGTGGCCAAACACAAAAATATCGACATCAACGAGCTGGAAGATCAGGAAATGGTCTGCGAGTGCGCGCGTGTGACGCGGGGCATGATCATCGATGTGATCCGCAAAAATGATCTCCAAACCGTCGAAGACATTACGCGCTATACCAAAGCCGGAGGTTACTGCAAATCCTGCATCCGCCCGGGCGGCCACGAACAGCGCAAATATTTTTTGGAGGACATTCTGCGCGAGACGCGGCAGAAAATGGCCGAGGAGAACAACGCGGACACCACGCCAAACGCCAGCTTTGCCGAACAGCCGAAAGCCCGGCAGTTTAAAATGGCTGAGGATATTTTGCGGACTTATCTTGCGCCGGTGCTGGCCAAAGACAGCGGCGGCGTGGAGCTGGCGGACATTGTCGGCAAAGAAGTGCAGATCGTTTACAAGGGCGCCTGCCACGGCTGCGCCAGCGCGGAGACCGGCACGCTGAAAATGATCGAAAGCACGCTGCGCGAAAAACTCGACCCGGAGATCAAGGTCACGATCTACGAAAAATAACGCGGCAAGGTTCTATTCCAGACACCTGACAAACCTATTCATTTGTCAAAAAATGAATAGATAACAGGGAGCAAGACCGAGACGCTATCCGCTACGCGCATCTTCTGATGTAGATCAATGAATAGTACAGCGGCAGATTGCTTGTGTTGGTGTCGGTCACGCTGCTGTTGTCATTATTTGCGTTGCCGGTGTGCTCGTGTACGGCATTGATAGATATTTGGTTAACGGGAGCTTCTTCTTCTTTGTAACCAAATTCTGTATCCCACTTACTCGCAGAGATAATGCCGGAACAAACTGCACCTTCATCGGTTGGCACTGCTCGGATACTTCCGGTTAAAGTTTTATTTGTGGCAGTTGTGGTTATACTGTGCGCATGCCTCGGCAGCATAGCGGCGGTCAGGGCATTGCTGCCGCCGGTATCTGCTAGAGCGCCTTTACCCTTGATAAATTTATCTTCCAGATCAGGGGTTAGTCCATTATTATAATTTGTTCTATTGCAGGAATACCAGCCGGGCAACGTAGCATTGTCTCGCCAGCCCGCCCCGTCGAACAGCAGAATTGTGCCGACAGGCAAACCATCCTGTTTGCTGCCGATCGCGCTTTTTACAGCATACACCTGCGCCTCGGTGGCGAATTTTGT
>JAIRWS010000045.1 GCA_031268855.1 Candidatus Margulisiibacteriota bacterium
CCAAACAGGATAAATTGACCGACGCGCAGCTGGCCTTGCTGGCTTCACTGAAGACGCTGGCTTTTTTCCCGAAAGGCACAATACTGCCTTTTAGCTCCGCCGCCTGGGACGAAGCCAGTTCGGAATTCAAAACAATCTGGAAAATCTGCGACGGTTCGGACGGCAGAACCATCAATCTGGCTGGTAAATTTTTGCGCGGCGGTAGATACGCTGAGTATGGCCAGACCGGCGGCACGGATACTACAGAGGTACCGTATCACAATCATGGCGTGACCGATAATGGACATGGACATCCAGTGCCTTTCACAATGTCGAATGCTTACAGTGGCGATAACTATGAAGAAACTCCGATTGGTAGAGGTAGACGTGGTGAGTGGTCAGGAAATTGGGGACGCACCGTCACAATTTATGCCGAAAACGCAAAAACAGACATTTCCGTGGACTATGCCGGTTCACAGACAGCTGACAATCGCCCCGCCTTTTGCACTGTGATCTTTATTGAAAAAATACAGTGAGTTTATTTTTTAATAGTATCTATAGAATATATTATGTCCTTGTATAGTGGCTGTTAGTTTGCCCGGTCACTGAGCGAAGTCGAAGTGACCGATAGACAGCGATTATGTCGGTTCGCCAGCGTATCCGTAGGATACTCCGTTCACCGACCGGACACTTAGATGCTTTACCAGCGTATCTGTAGGATACGGGCTCACCCGTCCCAGACCGCTCAGCAACCAAGGCTTCGGATAGCTCCGAAGTGTCCTCATGGCAAGGGTTTTTGTGAAATATCCGGCGACAAAAAAATGGTTTTCACCAACGATAATGCTTGTCACGGAACAGGCTGTAAATTTATACAGACGGTTGCGCAAGAGAGGAGCCACTATCCGCGCCTCGGCGGATTGTCTCATTGCGGCGTATGCTCTGCTGGCGGATATCCCTATTCTGCATAAGGATCGAGATTTTAAGCAAATTGCCCAAAATAGCGCTTTAAGAATATATAAATAAATTTTATCAGATGGGCTATAGTCATTGTCTGTTTGTAATTTACATAATAGAATACAGTAGTATCTTTCCCCGATAGCTAACAACGCCCGCTTAACGCGGCCGTTGTTTCAGGTAACGTAGCGTAGTTATTGTTAATTTGTAAATTAGGTAATAAAATAAAACAACTTTCATTCCCCGATAGCTAACAGCGTCCGCTGACGCGGCCACTGTTTCGTGTTACGGATTGTAGTTATTGTTAGTTTGTAATATAGGTTATAGAATACTGTGGTGTACATTCCCCGATAGCTCAGTCGGTAGAGCAAATGACTGTTAATCATTGGGTCGTAGGTTCGAGTCCTACTCGGGGAGCTTGGCATTAATACCAGCCGAAATATTGCTCGGGCGAAAATAGTGTTTTCAAAACTGATGGACCACGAGTGAGCGTAGCGAACGAAGTCGTCCTACTCGGGGAGCTTGGCATTAATAACAGCCGAAATGTTGCTCGGGCGAAAATAGTGTTTCCAAAGCTGATGGACCACGAGTGAGCGCAGCGAACGAAGTCGTCCTACTCGGGGAGCTTGGCATTAATACCAGCCGAAATATTGCTCGGGCGAAAATAGTGTTTTCAAAACTGATGGACCACGAGTGAGCGCAGCGAACGAAGTCGTCCTACTCGGGGAGCCATATATGACAGCAGACGAAACTTGTCCGGTGGTGTCGGCAAAACCATTTTCATTACCCTATAAGATTTCGATAATCAGTGATATTCTTATACTCGGATGACAAACAAATTAGCCAGAAATTATATTGTCGAAATCAAGCAGATACTCACACAGGCCAGAGCGCAAGCCTATACCGCTGTAAATTCCGCTATGGTGCAGGCGTATTGGTTAATCGGCAAGCGGATTATCGAGGAAGAACAGCACGGCAAGAAGCGCGCCAATTATGGCGAAGAAGTATTATTGACACTTTCTAAAGAATTGACCAAAGAATTTGGCAAGGGGTTCGCTATTTCAAATATAAGGGATATACGTCAGTTTTATCTGACATTTCCAAATCGCCACGCACTGCGTGGTGATTTGGGCTGGACACATTATAGATTTTTAATGCGTATTGATAATGTCGGCGCCCGTCAGTTTTATATGAGCGAATGCGTAAAGTCCAGATGGAGTACCAGACAATTAGAACGTCAGATAAACACTCATTTTTATGAAAGGCTATTATCCAGCCGTGATAAAAAGGCAGTCTCTAAAGAAATAATGAGAGTTGAACAACCTGCTCGGCCCAAGGATTTTATTCGCAGTCCGTATGTTTTGGAGTTTTTAGACGTTTCTCCTGCGCCTAATTTATATGAAAAAGATTTAGAAACAGCCATCATAGATCACTTGCAATCATTCTTGTTGGAATTAGGCAGAGGTTTCTCTTTTGTGGCCAGACAAAAACGTATATCTTTTGATGGGCGAGATTTCTATATCGACCTCGTATTTTATCATTACATTTTAAAATGCTTTGTGTTGGTGGACTTGAAAATGGACGATTTGACGCATCAGGATTTAGGGCAAATGCAGATGTATGTAAATTATTTCAGCAGGGAATTAAGACAGGAAGGCGATAATCCGCCGATTGGTTTAATTTTGTGTGCTGATAAAAGCGAAGCGGTAGTCAAGTATACTTTGCCGAAAGACAACAAACAAATATTTGCTTCTAAATATATGCTTTATTTACCGACTGAAAAAGAATTGATAAAAGAAATAGCACGCCAAAAAAAGATTTTACATTTATAAATCGTAAAAATTGTACTCTTGGGCTGTTTTTTTCCGCGTTTGGATGGCCGCCTGAAAGCCAGTGGCGATAAAAACGGCTGGGCGTGTTACAACTTTTAGCGATACTTTGCTTGGTATTATTTTCGGGGAGCTTGGCGTTCGATACTTACCCTATTCTTTCCTAAAAATAGTGTATAATAAATTCCAAGAGGGAATATGACAGGTTATAATCCGGTAAGTTTTAAATACTTAACAGGCTGGGGGGATGTCGACCTGTCGGCGGCGCCAGTCGCGCAGGCCGCCACTATCGAGGACATTTTCAAGGCTTTGAAAAAATTTTCCGCCAAAGAAAGAGAGTACTTTCGGGATAAATGGCGCGAGGCCTATCGTTTTTACGCCAGCGTGCTGCTGGAGAGTGATGACGCGGAAGCCGCCTGCGGTGATGAATACTTGCAAAAAATCGAAAGGGAATTGAGTTAAATGACAGAGGCGGCGCGGGTGGAAGAAATCTGGAAAAAGGTCAAAAAAACGGTTGATAAAGACATTAAAAAACACCTGACCGAAAAATATTCCGACCAGATACTTAAAAAATACAACAGCAAGATAAATTATCTCATCAACAAATATTTTTCTTCGCTGCCGACGCATGTGGTCAATACCGAGGGCGACGATATCGCCAATGTCGCGCGCATTGAGTTTTTTGAGACGCTCAAAGTCTGGGATCCCGAGCGCAACGAGGACGTCTGGCCGCTGGCCTATTCGCGCATCAGCGGAGCTATGCGCGACCAGATCCGTTATATCACCAAGGCTTCGCCGACGCGGCTCTACAATTGGGTAACTGACGCGTCCAATATTTATCTGGCCGTCGAGCAGGATAATAGTTTTGAAAACAAAATCGAATCCGGCGTGGTTTTAAACGAAGCTCTGCAAAAACTCGACCGCAAAGAAAAATTTATCATTATCAGCCGTTTCAAGCACGATAAGACTTTCAAAGAGATCGGCGAAGCGATCGGCATTTCCGAATCGCAGACCACCCGTATTTATAAACAGGTGATCGAAAAACTGCGCAAGCTGATTGCGGAAAAAGGAGTTTACAAATCGTCCTCGCCTATTTAGACACTTTTCTGGCCGCGCTGCTCACCTCTCTGGCCGCCGTCTGGCCGGTCAAAAAGCTGGCCATTTATTCCAACGCGATCGATTGTCCCAGCCAGCGCAAAATTCACGCGCGCCCCACGCCGAAGCTCGGCGGGCTGGCGATCTTTCTCGGTATTATCGCCGCGCTGGGTGTCAGCCGGATTTTTTACGGCAATATTTTCAGCCACGAAATGATCGTCATCCTGAGCGGCGGCCTGCTGACCGTGGCGCTGGGTTTTGTCGATGATATTTATTCTTTGCCGTGGTCGGTCAAGCTTCTCGGCCAAACCGTTATCGCTGTCCTGGTGGTGTGTTGCGGCATTGAGATCAATTACCTCAAACACCTCCTGTCCCTGCAAATAATCGAGCTTGGCGTTTTCAGCAAAATCCTTTCGGTTTTTTGGATCTTGGTGGTCATGAACATCATCAATCTGATCGACGGTCTGGACGGGCTGGCCAGCGGCATCGCGCTGATCTCGGCTTTCGCGCTCTTTATTATTTCTCTCCTGACCGATCAGCCGCACGTGGTTTTTTTGCTGCTCGCGCTTTGCGGCGCCACGGCCGGTTTTCTGCGTTTCAATTTTCACCCCGCTTCGATCTTTTTAGGCGACACCGGCTCGCTGCTGCTGGGCTATTTGCTGGCGGTCTGTTCGATCACTGGCGTGCTCAAGAGCGCGACAATTATCGCGCTGGGCATACCGCTGCTCTCGCTGCTGATCCCGCTGGCCGACACGGCGCTGGCTATTGTCCGCCGGCTCAAAAACCGTGTGAATATTTTCCTGCCCGACCGCGGGCATCTGCATCATATTCTGCTAAATTATTACAAAGACAGCCAGCGCGAAGTAGTGGCGCTGCTGTATTCCGCTTCAGTCGCGCTCAATCTAGCCGCCGTGCTGCTTTCCGTAACTTCCGGAATATACTCTTACTTGTGGTTTCTAGTTATAATTGTGGTATTACTGATCGCGGCCTTGCGGCTGAAAAAAAGGATCTTATGGCCAGAGTCAAAATAATCGGCGAACAGCCTTTGTACGGCGCGGTTAATATTTCCGGCGCCAAAAATTCCGCGCTGCCGATCATGGCCGCCACGGCGCTGCTGGACGGCGAGAGTTTAATTACCAATGTGCCCGAATTAACCGACATTACGACTATGGTGCGTATGCTGCGCTCGATCAACATCGTCGCCGAACAAAACGGCAACAATATCCGTGTTTACAATAAAAAACAAATCAAGCATTTGATCCCCTATGAGCTCGTCACGAAAATGCGGGCTTCGTTTTTTATCGCGGGGCCGATTTTGGCCAGAGTCGGCATGGTGCGCGTGCCAATGCCGGGCGGCTGCGCGATCGGTTCGCGGCCGGTAGATATTCATCTCAAGGGCTTTGAGGCTCTGGGCGCTAAAGTCCGGCTGGAACACGGCTTCATTGAGATCCGCTGCCCCCAACTCAAGGGCGCGCCTGTGGATTTTTCTTTTCCCAGCGTGGGCGCCACGGAAAATATTATGATGGCCGCCACGCTGGCCGAAGGCACGACCACGCTCACCAACGCCGCGCAGGAGCCGGAGATCGTTGACCTGGCTGAGCTGCTCAATAAAGCTGGCGCCAAAATCAGCGGCGCGGGAACCTCGACAATCACGATCAAAGGCGTCAGCAAACTCTCCGGCGTAAAACATACGATCATTCCTGACCGCATCGAAGCCGGAACCATGCTGCTGGCCGGTTTGATCACGCATGGCAAAGTCACAGTTCACAATGTGCGTCCGGCGGATATTTCCGCGCCGCTTTCCGCGCTGGCCAGCACTGGCGCCAAATTGACCATTAAAAATAATTCTATCGAAGCGGCGGCCAGTGGCGTCTGCCGCAGCACCGACATCGTCACCAGTCCGCACCCGGGGTTTCCGACGGACATGCAGGCGCAGATCATGGCTTATCTAGCGCTGGCGGACGGCATGAGCACTATCCGCGAAACAATTTTTGAAAACCGTTTTATGCACACCAGCGAGCTGCAGCGCATGGGCGCCAATATCCGCATCAAAGAAAGGATTGCTATAATTAAGGGTGTGCCCAAACTTTCTGGCGCAGAAGTCAAAGCCACCGATCTGCGCGCGGGCGCGGCGCTTTGGCTGGCTGGACTGGCGGCGCAGGGCGAGACGACGATCTATGATATTGAGCATATCGAACGCGGCTACGAAAAACTGACGGAAAAACTTTCGCGGCTGGGCGCGAAGATCAAGAGGATCAAATAATGGCCTTTAAAAAAAATAAAGTTTGGCAGGATTTTTTACGCGAGACTGACACGGTCGAAAATCTGATCGGCCTGCTGTGGTTTGTCATATCTTCGGCGATCCTCGTTTGGCCGGTGCTGGCGGATTGGCAGTGGCCGCGCGCGCTGGCGCTGACTATCCTCAACGGCGCGGCGCTCGGACTGATCGTCAACAAAATACTGACCATGCATGCGCGCAGTATTGTCTTTACGCGGCGGATCTTTATTTTGCTGGCTTTAATTTCCTGCGCGGCGCTGCTGGCCGCCAACTATCTGCTGCCGTTTAATCCATTTTTGGTGCCGGTCGCCGCGGCGGTGGCGATCTACGGTTTTGTCTACGGCAATCGCTCGGTGGCGATCTATCTGACCGTTTATCTGGCTTTTGTGCTGGCTTTGCAAAATCCTGAAAACTGGTTTTATTTTTTTATAGTGTACACGTCTCAGGGTTTGTTTCTGATCCAATTGTCCAGCAGCCGGCTGGAGCGCAACTCGCTGGCTTATTCGGCTTTGCTTAGCGCGCTGGCCGGCATCGGCACAATGTTTTTATTCTGCCTGCTCGGGCAAAGCGACTTTCACACTTTGCACGGCAACGCCGCGGCCATGCTGCTTTCGGCTCTAGCCTCGACAGTGATCATCATCGGTTTGCTGCCGTACATTGAGGATATTTTTTATATTGTCACGCCGACCAAACTGCTGGAGCTGGCCAGCCCCAATAATCCGCTGCTCAAACGGCTGCTGATGGAAGCGCCGGGCACGTATCATCACTCGCTGACCGTCGCCAATCTGGCCGAGGCCGCCACAGAAGCCATAAAGGGGAATGCTCTGCTCTCCAGAGTCGGCGCATATTATCACGACATCGGCAAGATCAAACGGCCGCTTTTTTTCGTGGAAAATCAGCACGCTTTTGACAATCCGCACAATCAGCTCAACCCGCAGATGTCGGCGATCATCATTATTTCGCACGTCAAAGACGGCGCGGCGCTGGGCAAAGAATACAAACTGCCGCGGCCGATCATCGATATTATTCAGCAGCATCACGGCGACAACGTCATGTCGTATTTTTTTCATACGTTTAAAGAAACCAATGAGAAAGCCGCCGAGAGCGAAAAAACCACGGTCAATGAAGATGATTTTCGTTATCATGGCCCCAAGCCGCGCACAAAAGAAGCCGCGATCATTATGCTGGCCGATTCCTGCGAAGCCGCGGTGCGCACGCTGGAAAAACCGACACCGTCGCGCGTCAATAACCTGATCAGCCGCATTATCAAGGACAAGATCGACAACGGCCAGCTCGACGACAGTCCGCTGACTTTTCGGGAGATCAGCAAAATCCGCGCTTCTCTACAGCAGACCATCGGCAATATGTTCCACAATAGAATCGCCTACAATGACCAAAGCAAAGACTAGCATATTTTAACCATGCACTACCTAAACAAACTGGTTCAAGTAAAAATCGACCGCGCTATTGTCAGCGCTCTTTTGCGGAAAAGCGGTTTGTCGGAAGTTTCCGTCACGCTGTGCGACCAAGCCATGATCCAAAAATTAAACAAAAAATTCCGCGGGCAAAATCAACCGACGGATGTGCTGTCTTTTGACTGCGGGGACATTATTATCTGTCCGGCAGCCGCGGCGGCCAATGCCCGAAAATACCGCAATACTTTAGCCAAGGAGCTGCTCTACCTGCTCATTCACGGCCTTTGTCATCTGCAGGGGCATGACCACAGCACGCCGCGCGAAACCGCCCGTATGCAAAAAGCCGAGCAGCGCTACTTGGCGTATCTGCGCAAAAAATATAAAATAATAATTACGGGGAGAATCCAGTGAGCTCTAAAAACCGCCGTTTATGGCCCAGTCTGGCTTGTGCTATTCAGGGCATCCGCCAGGCGTTCCGGCAAGAAAGAAATCTGCGTATTCATTGCGCGGCGGCGGCGCTGGCGGCCGCGGCGGGGTTTATTTTTAAACTCTCCGCCGGTGAATGGGCGGTCTTGCTTTTGACGATCACACTGGTAATTTTTGCCGAGCTGCTCAATACCGCGCTGGAAGCCAGTGTCAATCTGGTTACCCGAAAACACCAGCCGGAAGCCAAACTGGCCAAAGACGCCGCGGCTGGCGCGGTTTTGCTCACAGCGCTCAACGCGGTCTTGATCGGCCTGCTGATTTTCGGGGCAAAAATTTGGGAGTTTTTCCGTCAATGATTCTGGAAATTATTTTCAGCATTATTCTGCTCCTGGCTTCGGCTTTTTTTTCCTGTTCGGAAACCGCGCTGACTTCGCTGCCCAAGCATCAGGTCGGTTATCTTAAAAAGCGCAAAGTCAAAGGCGCCAAATCCGCGCTGTTTCTCAAAGAAAACCCGGGCATCATGCTGGCGACGATCTTGATCGGCAATAATTTCGTCAATATCATGCTGTCCGCGCTGGGCACGCTGATCACTTTAAAAATCCTGCGCAATTTCGGCATTGAGAATGAGACCTACACGACGATCATCGCCACGCTGTGCGTCACTTTTATCGTGCTGGTCTTCGGCGAAGTCACACCCAAAAATGTCGGCCTGTCCAAAGCGCGGTATTTCGCGCTTTTTTCCAGCCGCATTATTGTTTTTCTGGCGCATCTTTTCAAACCGCTGGTTTTTAGCTTGAATAAATTTTCCAATCTGGTGATAACCCTGCTGGGCGGGCAGCCCCTCGGTAAAAACAGCCTGATGACCGAGGAAGAGCTGCTCTCGATCATCGACGCCGGGCAAGAAACCGGCGTGATCGAAAAAGAAGAAAAAAATATGCTGCGCGACGTGATCCGTTTTGGGGATTCTTTTGTGGGCGAAATCATGACGCCGCTCGATAATGTCATCTCGGTCAGCGCGACCGACACTATTGAAACCCTTTTTCGCCAAATCAAAAACCGCCTGCCGTCGCGCGTTCCAGTTTACAGCGGCAGCCACCGAAATATTATCGGTGTGCTCTATCTCAAAGACCTGCTGCAAAAAATTCATTACACGCTGAATTATGAACAGCAGCGGATCAATGAATTTAAAGACCTGATCCGGGCGCCTTACATCGTCTATATCGACCAAAAAAGCGCTCAGGTCATGCGCTACATGCGCTTCCAGCATATTCACATTGCTATTGTGCAAAACCGCGATAAAAAAACCGTCGGTCTGGTGACTTTTGAGGATTTACTGGAAGAGATTGTCGGGGAGATACAGGACGAATACGAAAAAGGCTGACAAATTTCGTGTTACAATTCCCCGCATGACCCGCGTGGCGATCAACGGTTTTGGACGAATTGGCCGTAATTTTTTACGCATGGCCGTAAACCGCCCCGATATCGAAGTAGCGGCTGTCAATGACCTGACCAATGCGGCGACGCTGGCTTATCTGCTCAAGTATGATTCGCTACACCGGCGTTTTTCCGGAGAAGTGGATTTCACCGACGAGGCGCTGTTGGTCAACGGGCAAAAGATCCAGATCCTGGCCCAGCGCGATCCGGCGCGTCTGCCCTGGCAAAAACTGGGCGTGGATATAGTGATCGAGTCGACCGGTCTTTTTACCAGCCGCGAGGACGCGCAAAAACATCTGTCTTCCGGCGCTAAAAAAGTCATCATCTCCGCGCCGGCCAAAAATGCGGACATCACTATAGTGCTCGGCGTCAATCAAGAAAAATATCAAGCCGCAGCGCAGCATATTATTTCCAGCGCGTCGCCGACCACACATTGCGCGGCGGTGCTGGCCAAAATCCTGCACGAAAATTATCAGATCATAAACGGCGTTATGACCGCCGTACATTCTTACACCAATGAGCAAAAAGTGCTGGATCTGCCGCACGAGGATATGCGGCAGGGACGCGCCGCCGCGCTGTCGATCATTCCCGTACAGAGCGGCGCGGAAAAAGCGCTCGGCTTGGTCTTGCCTGACCTCAAGGGGAAAATAGAGTGCGGGGCTTTGCGCGTGCCGACGCCCAATGTCGCGCTGGTCGAGCTGGTCGCGCAGCTGGAAAAACCGGCGTCCGGCGCAGACCTTAATGAATTGTACAAAATTCGCTCCGCGGCTCTGCCCGGGATCTTGAGCTACACCGCGGAAAAAGTCGTGTCTGTCGATTTCATGTCCGACACTTCGTCCTGTGTTTTTGACACTTCGCTGACCGCTACCACCGGCCAGCTGGTCAAGCTCTCCGCCTGGTACGACAACGAATCCGGCTATTCCGCGCGGCTGGTCGAGCTGGTCGAGTTTTTAGCGGAAAAGGGAATTTCGTAAGTTAGGCAAAACTATCCGTTTAACTTATTTATTTTTATTCTCCAAATGCCGTTCCAGACCGGAAACTATACCCTGCGCAAGTTTTTGCTGAAATTCCGGCGTGAGGACTAATTTTTCTTCTTTGGGATTGGACATAAACAGCGGCTCGATAAGCACGCCGGGCATAGTAGTATGATTGAGATTGTGCAGCATAGATTTGCGCAAGCCGCGGTCTTTTTGGCCGGTGATCTTGAGCAGCTCCTCATGCACTGCTTTGGCCAGCGCCTGATCCACCGGTTTGTAATAAAAAGTTTCCGCGCCGCTGGCGGTCTCATTGACAAAAGAATTAAGATGCACGCTGACCAATAAATCGGCTTTGTTGCTCTCAGCAAACTGCGCCTGTTTGTCCAGCGACATGCCTTCGTCGCCTTCGCGGTTGAGCAAAGCCACCGCGCCTTTTTCACGCAGCAAAGCCTGCAGCCGTTTGGCAATCGCCAGTGTGAGGTCTTTTTCTTTGTGCCCGCGCTTGGAGATCGCGCCCGGATCGGAGCCGCCGTGCCCGGCAATGATCGCCACGCGCGCGCCTTTCAAAACCGAAACTTGCGGCGGCGCGGAAGCGGTCACCGCGGCCGCGGATTTTGTCACAGACTGCACCGCTGGAGACACTGGCGAAACCGTAACAGCCGCCGTGCTTGCGGCAAAATTTTTTTCTGCCGCGGACGGCGTGACCAAAACCCGCAAAGTATACGGACTGTCCTGTGCCTGTTCATACGCGGCATAATTAGTATTCAGATCCAAAACCACCCGGGCCTGCAGCGGTTCCCAGGTAAACTGGCTGGCGCGCAGCCGCGCCGCCGGACCATAGGGTAAAGCGATCTCTTTATCTATACCCAGCGCTGTCGCCGGAAAATCCAGCGCCAGCCGTTCCGGCGCGGTGAAGCGGCTGACCTTATAATTGAGTGGCACATTGCCGGTCGAAAAAAAAGTCAAACGCAGACTGTTATCATCTTCCGAAACGATTTCCACCAGTCCCAGGCGCAGATTGCCAGTTGGCGGAGTTTTAGGCGGCGGCAGCGCGGTAAATTTCACAATAAAACTATTGCCGCCGTTTTCCCGAAAAACCGCGGGCTGCAATTTTTGGGCGGTTTTAAGCTGGATTTCCACCAATCCCGGATTGAGCGAGCGCTGATCGTAAACAATTGAAGTCAACAAATCGCCGGTAAAATACAGCCGCTGCGGATGCGGTATGTTTAAAACCGCGCCGGACAGCAACAAACGGTAGCCGCCAGCAGTTTGCTCAAAAGAAACTTGTAGCGGCGCGCTGCCGATCACGCTCAAGGTTTGTTTTTCCCAAACAATTGCGTTTATTAAAACGTCCGCCCGCAGGAAATTTAAGCAAACCCAAAAGGCCAAAAACAACTTTGACTTAAACATTAGAACTTATAAACCAGACCTCCGGAGATCTCCGACTGGGTCAGCTTGTCGTGATAATAATAACCTTCGCGGTCATAATCTTCGCCTTCGTATTCATAAAACAAAGAATTTTCCCGCGAGGCCACGCCGTTGAGATACCAGTACAGGTCGCCGAAAGATTGGCCAAAAGCCAGACGCAGGCTGTTTTTATTTTTGTCCAGCGTGTCCAGAGTATTTTTGCGCGTCTGATACCAGTGACTGATCGAAAATTTGCTGTTGTACGGCAGTTTGAATTCACCGAGAGACGCCACCAGATCCCAGCCAGACGAAGCGGAAGTATTGCCACCGAAAATATAACGCGCCCGCTCGTCGACGCGGGTGATCCGGTAGCCAAACCAATCCTGCCGGTAATTCAAGCCGGCTTCCGTGCGGTCAGTAGAATACTCCGCGGACGGCGACTCGTAACGCCAGGTCGAGAGATTATAAGCAGCCCATAGTCGCCGCCGCCAAAGCTCGATCTCATACAACTGCGCGTTGATGCCGCTGGAGCGGAAATTGTCGCGGTAATTGCTGTAATACGAAACCGCTGGCCGGAAAAAAAGCACTTTGTCCAAACCTAAACGCAAGCGCAGACGCTCAACAATATAATCCGGATTGGTCAGCTTTTCCCGCTCGAAACGCTGCAAATAAGTCTCGTAAGAACCGCTCAAAGACAGCAACCGCAAAGGCCGCGCGCTGCCGTAAAAATACCAGCCGCGCATACCGGCATAATTGAAATAATCTGACAAAGCGCGGTAGTCCGGCGCGATGTCGCGGTAAGCGATCTGCCAGCCGTATTTCTCCGTGTCGTAATGCAGCTCGGTGCGTGTGGCGCCAGCATGGTCTTTTTGCGACTCGGCCAATTCCACCACCGCCGCATAATCTGCCCATTGGTAACCGATCTCCGCGGAGTGCAAAGAATAGCTGCCCAGCAGATTGTCCGTTTCCGCCCGGCGCGAGGCTGTTAAATAACCAAGATTAAGATTTTCCAGCGGCCGCCAGCTGAGCCGCGCGCCGCCGACCGACACTTCGCGGTCTTTGTCCGCGATATAATTTTCGCCGACTTCGCGTCCCCAAAAATTCCCCGGCCGCTGGCCGACAAAACCGTCCAGCGCTAGAGTCTGGCTAAAACTGTAACGGCCGGACGCGCCCTGCAGCTCAAGGTACGGCACGGCCAGCTCCGAGTAACGAACAGTAGTATCGCCGATCTCCACAAAACCGCCGCGGCCGGCCAAGCGCGCGGTCAGCAACTCGACCTCGCCAATGTCGTTGCCGTTAGCCGCGGCGTTGTGGCGGTAACGCGTGTAAAAATCCAGATCCAGAGCGCCGACCGCGGCGGAATATTTCAGTGAATTTAAGATCATTTTTTGGTTGACCGGCGTGGCGTTGACCGGATCAAATTTCAGATAAGCTTCCCACTGGCCGTTATTTTTGGCCAGGCGGCGCGCGGCCGCGGCTGTCGTTTGTTTACGGCCGTTAACCCGCACGAACAAAATTTCCTGCCGGTCAGTCCAGTAAAAAAGCCGCGCTTCGCCGCGTTCTTTGGCCTGAATAAGCAGCGCGCCATCGGCCGTGAGCGACACCTCGACAACAGCCGGCGCGGCGTTGACAAAACGCGTTATTTTGGCCGACGGCCTAAAACTATAAGACGCTCCAGCGGTCAGCTCGATCTGCGCCGCGCCGGCTGCAGCGGCGAACAAAATCAAGGCCAGACAAAATTTTTTCATCATTTGATCCTAATTATCTTTTCTTCCATCAGCGTATCCGCGTCGTTTTGTACGGTCAGCACGCAAACATATTCGCCCGCGGGAATAGACCCCGGCAAGCCGATCGGCCAGCTCACATTCAGCGTTTCGACCTTGCCGGGCTTGATCTGCTTGGCGTTGAACTCCACAGTTTTGACCCGCTGATTGGTCGCCGTATCGTAAATAGTGAGCGCCGGTTTGATCGTCATAGCTGCCGCAGCGGCAATATCACAGCGGATCTGCAAAGTATTTTTAGTCTGGTTGTGTTCCGGCTCAAATTTTTCTACCCAGAGTTTAGCGCCGGCCACCGCCTGCGCCGAGTCCGCGGTCAGCAATTGTCCGGTCTGCAACGCGCCATTGGCATCTTCCAGCATATACAGAATTTCCACACGCGCTTTACTGTCAACCGTAGTGCGGCGGTTAAAAACGCCAGTGTAGCGCGCCGTATCGTCTGGCAGCAAGCCGCGTGTAAAGAGCTCGACTTCTTCCAAAGCCTCGCCGTCGACGACCAGCGCCACAAAACCGTGCGCGCTGTTCCAGGCATTGCCGCTGTTGCGCAGGTTGATGTCGTAACTATACACGCCGTTTTGTTTGGCGGCTTTTAATCTCTGCGTGTCGAGAAAATCTTCCGTGTATTTTCTGGTCTTCTGATAAACCAGCGAGCCGACGCGCGCGCCATAATGGATATTGCCAGTGCCCGGCAGATCGGTCTCAAAAAAAATCACCGCTTGGTGTCCGCCAGCGGCGTCTTCCGGTGTGCGCAAAGTGAAAGAAAAGGGCAGCGTGGAATTGGCGGGCACCACGATGCTCTCCGCCTCCAGGGTCAGCCAATCCGCGCAGGAAAACCGCGAGCCGCCCGGCTCTAAAAATTCTTTACCGCCCTTGGCGGTGTGCAGCCAGTCATTAGTGTAGACAAGCAATTTTAGATCTGTGCTGTTGCGGTTCGTCAGATTGATCCTGTGCGTAACCGCCGAACCTCTGTCCGTCTCCAAAAAAATCGACGGGCGGTCGATAGAGATAGTGGTCAACGCGCTGGCCAGACCGCACATCAACAGGATTGCCAAGAATAGTTTTTTCAAAATAAATTCCCCTTTCTATAATTTCTAAATTTCTTCCTCAACTTCAAACCAAATTTTAGTATTGTAAACACCGTTGGGCTGCACGGACGGCACCCAGCGTAATGTTGTGCCCAGCAGCACCTCAACATCTCCTCCGGTCTGATAAGTTTTATCAATAGTCAAAACCGGCACCGGCCTGCCGTGATACGGCGCCCAGCTGTTAAACCCCGTAGAGCTTAGTCCGTTGGTTTTTTGTGGAGAATAAATCTGCCATTCCAAAACGCTATCCTTGAAGCGCAGATCTTCCATAGACAGCGGCTCCTCCAGCCAAGCGTACACAGTCACGTCTTTGCCAGCCGTGCGGTTGATGACTTTAAATCTGATCTGACCATCTTGTTCGCCGTAATAACCGTTGCCGACTTCCGCGTTAAAACGGACATCCCGCCGCGTCGGGTCAAAACTGATCTGAGCAGCGGCGCTTAAAACAGCGGCCAGCAAGATTAGAAAAAGCGCTTTTTTCATTGTGCAATCCCGCGGTTTTATTCGGTCAGAGTCAGCAGCACGCGTCCGGAATAATTGCCTTCCGGCATCGCGTCCGGTACTTTCACGCCAAAATTCAGCGGAACATACGTGCCTTCATAATTATTGAAACCGGCGTCGCCGCGCGCGGTGCTGGAATAAACGATGTTCGGCCGGCTGAGCACTTTTTGCTCGGCCGCCACCAGATTGCCCGGCAGATTTTTGCCGTTGGGCGAACGCGCCGACAGCAGGCCGCGCACCAGCAGAGAGCCTTCCGGCAAGGTCAGCCCTTTGGCCAGATCGCTCAGAGGCTCGGTCTCCTCGACCTGCAAATACCATTGCCGGCCGCTGTTGGATTTACAGCCGGCCACGATCACGCCTGTCACCGGAAAATCTTTGCTGCCCGGCGCGAGCGAGCCGAGATCAAAAGCGCCGGCCGCCGGAAACGCGCTGGCATCCTGCAGCTCCAGCGTAAAAGTATTACCCACCACATTGACCTCCAGATTGACCGCTTCGGGATTAGCCGCCAGCAGACCGATCAACACGCCCAGCAGGATTATTTTGCGCATAAAAACTCCTTTGTTTTTTTATTTGGCCAATTTCACCAATTGCAAATTATCCAAACCGACATTCAAGCGGCCGGCTGGCGTATTGGACAGCGCAATGATCTGTATATGCAGCAAACCGCCAGACCCTCCGGCCGTGCCGGCATCCCAGCGGTCATTGCCGATACCGGGGTTGACATCCACGAAACGGCTGAACGGAATTTCCACCGTGCGCCAGCCTTCCCAGTCCACGACGATCTCGTACTCTAATTGATCGTCTGACGTCGGCTTGAAATTTTTGTCCTGCTCGACCTGATACGTGCCATTGTCGTCGTCAAAAAGCTGGATGCGCAGCGTGCCGCTGTTCAAACCTGAGCCGTAAATATCCAGCGCCAGAGCGTTGTACTCCGCGGCGCTTTTGCCAATATAAGCGCCCAGGCCGCCAACATAATAATTTTCCGCTTTGCCGGTCAACTGGAGATAGGCTTGGCCGCGGCGGCGGTCTTTAGACTCGGCAATAATTGTCTCCAGCCGGTCGAATTTCCACCACTCCGGCGCGGCGCTGATATTGCCGTCATCAAAATTTTCGATGAGCAAAACCTTATCGTATTCCGAAGCCACGCCAGCCACAGGCTCAGCGGCCGACAGCAAAAATCCCATGCACAGAAAACAACCAGTTATCATGATAAAAGCTTTTTTCATGCTAAACCCTCCACAGTTAGTATGAGTGACATTTTACTACAAATTACCTTGATTTACACCCTGTTTTTTGGCTACAATGCCATTTCATGTATACCAAATACTGGTCAGAAACAAAAACGCCGGCGCTAAAGCCGATCGTGCTGGTAATTGACGATGACGCTGATCTGCGCCAGACCACCGGTTTGATGCTTGCCAAAAACTACACGGTGATCGAGGCCGGCAACGGAGCCGCCGGATTAGGTGAATTGAAAAAAACCGCTGTCGATGTGGTGCTCTGTGATATACGCATGCCAGATCTGAGCGGTCTGGATGTGCTGGAAAATATCAAAAAATCCCAGCCGCAGCTGGAAGTCATCATGCTCACCGCTGTCGGCGACGCCAAAACCGCGGTGCAGGCTTTGAAAAAGGGCGCTTTTGATTTTTTGGTCAAACCAGCCGAACCGGAACAACTGCTACACACCTGCGCGCAGGCCGTCAAAAAGAAAGACCTTGTTTTAAAAAACCTGGCGCTCGAAGCCGAACTCGAGCCGGTACGCGGCCCGCAGATCCTGGGCGAGAGCAAGGTCATGCAGGAGCTCTTCAAGAAAATCCAAAAAATCGCCAAAACCACGGCGGCGGCGCTCATCACCGGCGAGACCGGCACCGGCAAAGAGCTAGCGGCGCACGCCATCCACGCGCTGGGGCCGCGCGCCGCCAAACCTTTTATCGCGGTGAATTGCGGCGGCATACCAAACGAACTGCTGGAAACCGAACTTTTCGGCCATGAACGCGGGTCATTTACTTCGGCGGAGGAGCGCAAGTACGGCAAATTTGAGCTGGCGCAGGGCGGCACGATATTTCTCGACGAGATCGGCAACATGCCGCTGCTGATGCAGGCCAAAATGCTGCGTGTCCTGCAGGAAAAAGAACTGGAGCGCGTCGGCGGCGTCAAACCGATACCGCTCAATGTGCGGTTTATTTCCGCGACCAACGAAGATCTGCAGGCCTGCATCAAGGAGAAAAAATTCCGCGCGGATCTGTACCACCGGCTCAAAGTGGTGCCGCTGGAAATTCCGCCTTTGCGGGAACGCCAGGGTGACATTGCTTTACTGGCCGAGCATTTTTTGACACGCTACAACAAGCTTTACCACGGCAATTTCACCAAGATCAGTCCGGCGGCGCTGGATATTCTGGAAAAATATTCCTGGCCCGGCAATGTCCGCGAGCTGGAGCATCTCGTTCAGCGCGTCATCACTCTGGAAGAGGGTGACACCGTCTTGCCCGAGCATCTGCCGGAAGAATTTCAATCGGTAAAAAAGCCAAAAACCAAAAATTAATTTCCGCCAAACCCCGCAGCGGAACTGTTCCGGCCGTTTAATTGAGCCAGATAATTTTCTGCCCGCGCCAATCCAGCTCATATTTTTTCAGGCCGGAAAAATCGCTGACCCTGTCCGCCTGGTTTAACTCGCTGCGGTTGAGGATAATTTCCTTCTCTTGATAATACTCTGTCGCTTCACGCAGACCGCGCGCGTAGCCGCGCTGCCAGAGCAGAAAAAAACTGAAGAGCAGCGCCAAAATCCCCAGCACGATAATCAATTCCAAATACGAATAGGCGTGTTTCATTGCGGACTCCACGTGATCAAGCCGCTGCCGACAGTCACGGTCATTTTCGCGGCGGTCTGGCCGCGGCGGTAAAGATACAGCGTACCGGCAAAACGCGGATTGCCGTCAGCATTGAAGCCCAGACGCAGACTGGAAACCGTGAACGGTTTGGCCAGCGCAATTTCTTTTAAAACCCCGCGGCTGCTCTGCACGGTAAAGCCTTTTTCAAAAAACAACAGATCAATATCGCGCTGCCGCGTTACAGCCTCTTGTTTAGCCCAAAGCAAATATTCTTCAATGACGCCCTGCTGAAAACGCAGTTCGGCTTTTTGCCGATAATGCTCCAGTCCGGTCAAAGCCGCCGCGCCGATCAGCGCGATTATAAAAATCGTCAAACTCAACTCAACTAAAGTAAAGCCTTTACGCATAAAAACTCTCGTACATTTTCAGCAGCGCGCCGCCCCAGTATTCCACAATGACAAACGCCGCCATGATAAACGGCGCAAACGGCAGGACGGCGTCTTTACTGACCCTGCGGCTGGCCAGCAGCCCCAGCGCAACCAGCATACCGAGAAAAAATGACAGGAATAAAAACAAAATATACCGCGCTGGTTCGAAATACAAAGCCGTGCCGAAAAAAAGCAAAAAATCCGCGCCGCCAAAAACCGGCCGGCGGTAATGAAATTTTTCCAGGCCTTTGATCAGCAAAAACAAGGCCAGCCAGATCAGCAGGTTGCCGAAAAATAAGCCGTGATAATTTTCCTGAAAATACAGCAGAGCAAGAAAACCTAAAGAACAAAAATACGGCACTTCTTGGCGTTTAAGATCTGTATAGACCACCGCCCCAATAAAGCCAAACAAAAACAGTTTTGGCCAGAACGGCGCTAGCATGATTTAAAACTTCACAATGCGCGCCTTATCCAGCAGGCCGTCGATTTTGGAAATTTTGGCCAGCGTCGCGGCGTCAAGTTCATTGTCAATGTTGATCAGCATAATCGCTTTGCCGCCGATCTTTTCACGGCCAACCTGCAGTCCGGCAATATTGACCCTGGCTTCGCCAAGTATGCCGCCAAGCTGGCCGACCACGCCGGGTTTATCCTGATGGGAGAGCACTAGCAAAATGCCTTCCGGTATAGCCGACAGGGTGAAGCCGTCAACATTGATAATGCGCCCGCCGACCGAGGCAAACAATGAGCCGCAGATCGAGGCTTTGCCTTTTTTGGTGTTGACGACGATCTCTATTTCATTGGCGTAATCGTGGACTTTTTCCGTGCGCGCGCTTTTCACTGTGATATTTTTTTCTTTGGCGATCAGCGGCGCGTTGACAAAATTGACATGGCCTTCGGGGTTTACGGCTTCCAGAATGCCTTTCAATATAATAGTGGACAGCGGCGACGGATCGACAGCGGCGATCTCTCCTTTATAATTGATCTCCACTTCGGAAAAAGTGTCCTTGACCACCTGGCCGATAAAACGCCCCATTTTTTCCGCCAGACCGAGATAGGGCTTGACCGGCTCAAGCAGCGCGGGCTTCATGGTCGGAATATTGACCGGCGCGGAAGCGCTGCCGCCCTGCAAAACCGTAACGATCTGCTGCGCCACATCCACCGCCACATTGATCTGCGCTTCGGCTGTCGACGCGCCAAGATGCGGCACGGCCACCAAAGTCGGTAATTCCCGCGTCAGCAGCGGCGACTCGATCGCTTTTTTCTCATCTTCAAATACGTCAATGGCCGCGCCGGCCACCTGCCCGCTGGCCAGAGCGTCAGCCAGATCAGCCTCGACGATAATGCCGCCGCGCGCGCAGTTGACGATGCGCACACCTTTTTTCATCAGGGCAAATTTTTCCTTGTTAATGAGGCCTTTGGTCTCATTTGTCTTGGGTATATGCAAAGTGAGAAAATCCGCCTCCTGCAAAACCTCATCAAGTTTTTTTATCTCGATGCCGTGACTCTCGGCGTATTCTTTGGTCACAAAAGGATCATAGGCCGCGACTTTCATGCCCAGAGCCAGACAGCATTTGGCGACATGCGAGCCGATCTTGCCCAGCCCTACCACGCCGAGCGTCTTACCGTATAATTCCACGCCTTGAAACAGCGAGCGATCCCATTTGTGATTTTTGACCAGCGTGTCGTAAGCCTGCGGTATCTTGCGCGCCATAGACAGCATCATCGCCAGCGTATGCTCGGCGGCGGCGATCGTATTGCCCTCGGGAGAATTCACAACAATAATGCCCTGCTCGGTCGCGGACGGCAGGTCAATATTGTCCACGCCAACTCCGGCGCGGCCGATAATTTTGAGTTTCTGTCCGGCCTTGATAATTTTGGGCGTGACTTTGGTTTCGCTGCGCACGATCAGCGCGTCGTATTCGGGAATAATTTTAACCAGCTCGTCTTCGGGCAGACCGGTTTTGAGGTCGACTTGCAGGCCGGCTTTTTCAAAAACCGCAATGCCGTCTTTGGATAATTTATCGCTTGCTAAAACTTTCACTGCTCCGCACCTTCCCCGTACTGTTTCAACTTCACCAACAGCGCTCGAGGTTTATTTTTTGGCCAGAATATTCTGCGCGGCCTGCACGCCCTTGCCCCACTGAATGCCGGGCATACCCAGCTGGGACAACACTATTTCCAGACAGGCGATCACCGCCAGCACATCTTTGGGATCAATAAAACCCAGATGGCCGATGCGGAAAATCTGGCCTTTTAATTCGTCCTGACCGTTAGCCAGCGTGATACCCCAATCGTCTTTCATTTTTTTGCGGATCTCGTCAGCGTCTAACCCGTCCGGCGGATACACCGCGGTCACCGCGCGCGAAGCCGTGTTGTCGTTTTCGTTGAGCAGTTTCAAGCCCAGCGAGCGTAGCGCGGAACGCACCGCTTTCATCAGTCGCTCGTGCCGCCCCAGGATAGATTCCAGTCCTTCCGCCGTCAGCAGATCGACCGCCTCGACCAGCTGATAGATCAAACCGATCGCTGGCGTGTAGGGCGTCTGGCCTTCCGCCGCCTGCTTGAGCGCGGCTTTTAAACTTAGATAAAAATGCGGCAGATCGGAAGTTTCCAGAGCTTTTTTAGCTTTTTCCGAAACAGCCACGACAGCCAGCCCCGGCGGCAGCATGAAGGCTTTTTGCGAACCGGTAATGACCACGTCCAGCCCCCATTCGTCGATCTTGAGGTCAGAAGCCAAAAAACCGGAGATCGCGTCTACAATAATTAACGCGCCGTGAGCTTTGACGACTTTGGCTATCTCTTCGACATCGTTGAGCACGGCCGTCGAAGTTTCATTCATTTGAAAGAAAACGCCTTTGATCTTTTTCTCGGTGTCTTTGGCCAGCAGAGCCTTGACCGCCGATGGATCGACAGCCTGACCGTAAGCGTACTCCAGCGTTTCCACGTCGAGGCCGTAAGTTTTCGCCAGCTTGACCCAGCGTTTGCCGAAATTGCCGACGGACGCGATCAACGCCCTGTCGCCCCTGCAGAAACAGCTCGCCACCGCCGCTTCCATGCCGCCTGTGCCGGAAGCGGACAAAACCACCACATCATTTTTGGTCTGCAGGAGAACCTGCAATTTGGCGGTCAGATCCAGCATCAATTTTTTGAACGGGCCAGAACGATGGCTCATCATTTCTCTGGCGCCGGCCAAAGCCACCTGATTGGGCACGGGCGTCGGCCCGGGTATCATCAATAATTCGGAAACGTATTTCTTCATGCTCAGCCTCCTAAAAAGGTCTAAAAAATCGGCTCATATCCTAGCATTAAAGGGCGGCGCAAGCAAACGGCTCAGTTTTCTTTCTCCGCCGATTTCAGCAAATAGATAATCAGCAGCGCCGCGCCGATATCGATGAAAACATCCGCCAGATTAAAAGTCGGCCAGCGCGGCAGATTGATAAAATCAATCACATAGCCGTAAAAAATCCGGTCGATGAGATTGCCCAGCGCGCCGGCAAAAATAAAGATCAAGCCGTTGTACTGCAGCCGGCTGCGGCAGCGTTCTTTTTGCACATACCAGAGAATGACCAGCAGCACCAATGCCGCCAGCAAGATCAAAAACCAGCGCGCCGCCGGCAAAATGCCAAAAGCCGCGCCAGTATTTTCGCCATAAATTAATTTGAGCACGCCTGGCAGCAGCGTGATTTCCAGCCCGCTTTTTAGATAGATCAAGGCCAGCCTTTTAGCGGCAAAATCCAGCGCGGTCAAAAAAAATGAAGCGGTTAAAAAAAACAGCATTATTTAACCAGCGCCAGTAAAACGCCGATCAACCGGCTGAAAAGACCAGTCACCGAGCGAACTTCGTTGAAATTGGACAAAATCCAGGCAGCCACCACGATCATGATCAGCAGGCCAAAACCAAAAAACAAACCACCGCAGAAATTCCAGAGCAGATAACCAAAACCAAAAGAGCGGCGCTCTAAATTTTTGTCCAGTGTAAGTTTCGACGTTTTTTTCTCGCCGTTGAAAGCGCTGATCACGTCTTCTTTGCCGGAGACAGCTTCTAGAATACTTTTACGCAGCTCATTGCGGCGCTGTGGAGTGTCGCTCATAATTTAACCCAATCCTTTATTTTTATTTGTTTTGCAGCGCGGCAATGCCGGGCAGTTCCCGGCCTTCCAAAAATTCCAAACTCGCGCCGCCGCCAGTGGAAATATGCGACATTCTGGCAGCCAGACCGGATTTATTGACCGCCGACACAGAGTCGCCGCCGCCGATAATCGTCAAAGCGCCGCTTTCCGCCACGGCTTTGGCCACCGCAAAAGTGCCTTTGGCGAAATTAGGAAATTCAAAAACACCCAGCGGACCGTTCCAGACCACGGTTTGCGCGCCCTGAAGCGCGGCGGTGATCCGGGCGGCGGTCTGCGGCCCAATATCCAGACCTTCCATATCCGCCGGTATCTCTGTGCAGCTCACCACCCGGCTCGGCGCGTCATTGGCAAAATCAGCGGCGACCACAGTGTCTACCGGCAAAAGCAATCTCACATTTTGGGCTTTGGCGTCGGCCATGATCTTTTGAGCGGTGCCGATCTGCTCATCCTCGCACAAAGATTTGCCGACCTCGTAGCCCAGCGCTTTAAAAAAAGTATAAGCCATGCCGCCACCGATAACCAGCGTGTCAACTTTGGTCAGGAGATTTTGCAGCACAGCGATCTTAGAGCCGACTTTCGCGCCACCGATGATCGCAACATACGGCCGCGCGGGGTTGTCTACGGCCTTGGTCAGATAGGTGATCTCTTTTTCCATAAGCAGTCCGGCCACAGCCGGCAAATAATGCGTGATGGTTTCCGTCGAAGCGTGCGCGCGGTGCGCCGTGCCGAACGCGTCATTGACGTACAGGTCGCCGTATTTGGCCAGTTCTTTGGCCATGACCTCGCGCTCGCCCGCCTCTTTGCTTGTTTCTTCAGGGTGAAAACGGGTGTTCTCCAGCATCAGTATCCCGCCATCCGGCAGGGCTTTGACCAGAGCGTCCGTCTCCACGCCAAAAGCCGCGGGCGCCAGCTGCACCGGCCGTCCCAGTAATTTGGCTAAATGCTCCGCCACCGGCCGCATTTTATGTTTGCCCGCGCTGAAAGCTTTTTCGTCAAACGGCTTACCTTCTTTTTCCGCTTTTTCCCTGGCTTTTTTAAGGTCTTTTTTCGGATCACCGAGATGCGACATCAGCACCAGCGACTTGACGCCGTTGTCCAGCAAATATTTAATAGTCGGCAGCGCCGCCTGAATGCGCGTGTCATCCTGTATCACGCCGTCTTGCAGCGGCACATTGAAATCGACCCGCGCCAAAATTCTTTGGCCGGCCAGCTCATTTTTGCTCAAGTCTCTTACGGATTTTTTATTGTGCACCAAAAACTCCTCGCTTTGCTGTTCCAATAATAACACCCGTTTTAGACTTTTTTCAATGCGCCGCTTTCCGATATAATTTTTTCTCTGGCTTGCCAATCTATCGGCAGCAGTCTGCCGTCTTCAGCAATATGATAATACACATTAGAGCCGCGGCCAATTTCGATAACATCACCGCGGTAAACTACCCGGCCTTCATCGCTGATAGAATCAACATCGTCGTTGTCTAAATAAAATATTTTCAGTTTATATCTTTCGCCGTTGATCGCTAAAGTCAGCGCAATATTTTTGTTATACTTGCAGTACATTCGTCCCGTGTAAACACCATCACACATGGGTTGACGGACAGCCTTGGTAACACTGAACCAGAATACCAATCCAGCCAGCAAAACAACCAGCATACCCCCAAATAATTTTTTATTTATCGTCATAGTTTTGCCTCCTTTCATAACTTCGTTCGTAATTTTGCTAAATATTCGTCTTACCTCCTCTCAAATAGTTGTGAGTTTTTCATGCTAACATTTCAGATACAAAATTAGCAATACGGGGATTACTTTTGAGTAAGTTCCCTTGCCTCGGAAAGCCAGGATTTATTAACAGGGCAATAGGATTATCAATATATAATGGGTTTTTATTCAGGATACACCGGGTCTGCTGGCGCAAGCCCGGCGTATTTAAACTGCGCGCACGTTATTGCCAGATTTCGTAAAGCGAATAATCCAGCTTTGATCTAATTCTTTTGCCCTGCGGGTCCAGCAGACGCAGCTCCTGGCTGCTGCGCGTCTCATACAAAGAATCGCCGATCTGCAAAACATTTTTGCGGACATAGACGAGCCGGCCCTGGGTCACGGTTGGAACTTTTTGCTTATTGACAAACTTGGCGCTCAAAGTATATTCGCCGTTTTTAATGTTGAGCGTCGTGGCAATGCCGCTGTCGTCCGCCGCCGGCAACACGCCGAAAAACACACCCACAGCATCCTGCTCAAGATTTTTGGCAAAATCCGCTTTGCAGCCCGTCAAAAAAACCAAAGCTAGAAGACAAAACAAAACCTTTCGTATAAACATAAGAAGCACCTCCTTTCCAGTCTAAGTATTATAACTCTTGGGAGGAGGGAATTACAAATCAGCTGCCGCCCACCGGCCCGTCGCTGGCGCTTAACCTCTTCGGCAGGGAGAAACAAAGAAATATTTTGTTTTATAGTTTATTAAGCCTCTCTGACAAATCATTTATAATGCTTCTCATTTTCCCTTTTACAGCTTCAGGAAAGTTAAAATTTTCATAAAACCATTGAGCTTTTTCAGAATATTTTATGGCAATTTCCAGATATTCTTTACATCTACTTATTTCTTTCACTACTAAATACTTGTAATGCTTAGCAAGAACTTCATATAAATAGGGATTATCTGGATCGTATCCCAGCACTGTATTAATCTGCGCTACCCCATTCTTAATCTCTTCTAATGACTTCTCTTTTAGCAGCTCATCATGCTGTAACCCTACCGAATCCGCCAATAGTGCCCAAAAGTCAACTTTACGGCTATAAAACTTATTTTTATGCAACGCGCCCGGCACACCGTATTCTGTAGTGGGTTCCTTTATTTCCTCTCCGGCTACAGCAAAACAATGCACGCCTATTTCATTATCTTTTTTTGTCCAAGCAAGATAAAGTTCGGTGTGTTCTCTCAAGACAGACATGACCAGATAAAAAAGCAACGCTAACGGCTTGCAATCTGCTTGTTTATAGTATCCTGAATTGTCAAAGGTTGCGCCAGTTAATATTCGATGACAAAGTCCGGTAAAAGTTCTATTTTTAATATCATATTTTTCAATATATTCTTTCCGTTTTCCCATAAGAATACTATTATGATCCGCTAAGGTCATTCGTCCGTTTAAACGTCCTAAAACTTCAAAAACCACCTTAGCCTTTGGCTTGTTCGGATTCTTGGCAATAACTATTTCACAATTAATTTTCGCTAACTCAAGCACGTCCAGACAATTCACTACAGTCAGCCAATCTTTGGCTCCATCTGTTAACGCAAAAGCAACCACTACCGCTGAAGCATGTCCGATTTCTTTTTCTAAAATCGCAATAAATTGCCGAAATTTTTTTTCACCATATTCACTAAGAGAAAAATCACTCAAATATAATCCTTGTTCCTGGGCAATTTTTTTGACCACAGCTATCTGGTTTATTATTGCTGTATTGAATATCTCCCGCAAATGTTCATCTTCGGCAACGTTTTTCAAATACATACCTGGTACCTCTACAAAGATATCGTCGGTTTTTAAGAAAAGTTGCGGGCTTTTCTTGGGGTATTCTTTAGTATTCTTTTAAGAATAGGCTTCAATCAAAGCCTCGAGAAAATCGCGGTCTATCGTCCACTGCAGCATAAATTCAGCAGGGCGCAGATCTTGATTGACGCGCCAGACGGCCTGCGAGGTATTCCAGTCCATGTAGCCGCGCTTGAGCGGGATGAAAACTTCCAGCAAAGCGTCATTCTCCAGTGGAGAAAACTCCACACTTTTGATCTTTTCCGCTAATTTGCGGCCGTCCAGAAAAGTGATCGTTTGTAGCAACTCTTCCACCATCGGTTTGGCCGCCGGATATTTGCCGTTGACACACAAAATATCGATCTCTGGATACATTTCGGACTCCAATTGATCGCGCAGGGATTCCAGCTCATTTTTGATATATTGTTTACGCTCCTCGGTACCGGCTTCGGGATTATAATACTCGCCGATCAGCATGCCGGACTTGATCGAGCCGTAGCCGCTTTTGAGGAGCATTTCCTGCAAAGCCGCGATAAAGGGGTCTTTTTCACCGTCATAACTGATCGATATCTCATAGGGTTTGTTATGCATAATTTCCGTAAATCTGGCCTGTACTTTTTCCTGCACGGTTTCCGGCATTTTCATCGCCGAGCAGGCCACGCGCACTGCCGCCGCGCTGTCCACTTCCGGCAAAAGCTGTATCAGCCCGATTTCTCTGGCACGGTCTACAATGTATTTCCGCAGAGAGTTTTTATATTTTTCTTCCTGACCTTTGGTAATTACTTTAAGTATCATTTGTTCCAGCGCAGAGGCTTCTTCATCTTGAGCCGCGCGAAACTGTTCCCAGCCAGTTTTGGAAAACTGCTTAAGATAGGCCACAATATTGATCCAAAACGGAGGATATAGATACAGCTCTTCCAGCGGCTTAGCGTTTCTACTATTCTGGTAAAGTTTATATACTTCTTTTTCTAGCATCTTATAGTTCGCTTTATGAATACCAATCTCATACACGGCTGTATAGATAATATTTAAAAGCTTAGTCAATAAAGCTTTGTATCTTTTCTGCAAGAAAGCGTAAATTTGATCTTTTTCTCTGCCTAACCGTTCAAAATCTACGGAACCATCTGTTTTAATAAAATACAGAGCTAAACCTACTAACACATTACTCATCAAGCTCATAAACTCTTCTGTTTCATCAACAAACCAATTATCGGATATATAGACATATAAATCCCGTGAAGCTCGTTGAGTGTCCTTATCAGCTAATTCTGCAAAACGGGTAAACGCGCCCTTACGTGCGTCCCGCGCCGGCGCCCAATCCGCCAAGGCCTCAATTAAAACAGTGCCCACTCCTTCTCCCTCTGGAAAATTATTCCGAAAAGCATTATGAATCGGCTCCATATCTATAAAAGACACATGGTGCCCCATCTCGTGCCAGAGTATTCCGTCAATCATTTCCTCAATAAATAGTTCTTTAATATTCAGTACATCTGCAGTTTTCCGCGCACCGTAAAAAGTTAATGCTTTTTCTTTAATACCTTCGCGCAGCGCGGAATTCACATGATGCAGCGCGTGTTTGCGTTCGGCTTTGGACTGGTCAAAGAATTTCTGCCATTTGTTAAAGAAGATAACCTCGCAGGCCTCACGGCGAATCATAGTTATATCTTTATAAACCTCTGCCGCCACGGACAAAACAAACTGTGGAGAACGGATATATTCTTTTTGGATGATACAAGCTTTATTTCCTAGTAAATCTTTCTCGTCTACTTCGCCAAAAATGTAACGCAGGCCGTATGGCCTGCTATGGGTATAAAACAAATAATAATCAACATCCAGCAAATCCAGAAAATCATTGATATAAGCAAAATCAATATTCGGATATTTACGGCCAAAAATATCCAATGCGTATTCTTTACGAACATAATTTAAATAAGCGTCGCCCGATTTACTGCCCTGCCGTTTGTCGCATTCGTCTAAGATTCTGCGGAAACGATCGGCATCAAATTGTGTGACCTCACGGTTATTGGGAATATTCAAAATATTCCGGCAAAAAGAAATGGAAACTCTTTGCTCCCCCATAGGGCCAAAGTCTTTGCGTTTGTCCATGGATAAATAAATCAGCAAGGCTAGCTCTTTTAACTCCCGGTAAAGATATTCTTTGACAAATTCTCGAATAGAATGAAGTTCTTCTGCTTGTTTATCGGGTTGTTTAATTCTTTTAGCAACCAGTTTCGTTAATTGTCTATCTTCTAAAGAACGCGCGTCATCCTGAAGCGCGGCGCCGTATTTGACGCTAAACTGCTCATGCAGTTTTTTTAACTCGTTATCCGTCGATTTGCTGTATATAGATATTTCCACTAAGAACCCCTGAGTAATTTTAACACATTTAAATTTAAACAAAAGAAAGGGTGTCTTAAAAAGACACCCTTTAAAAAAAAGCCCTTAAACTTCTACAAAATCAGTTAGGGTCTGCAACAGTACCTGCTGCGTCAGTCTCCACCTTATCTGCCATTGCCGCGGCGCTTGCAACATGGGCTTCTAAATCAACGCCAGCGAGCGGGTTGACGGCTGTTTCGTTGCGGACTTCTTGGGTAGCAACGGCTTCGCCGCTGGTAACCCTAAAACCACTACTACGGGTAGCAACCGCTCTTTCAGCCTCTATAAATCCCGCTTGCTCACGCCATGTTTTTACTGTATCAGCAGACGGAATCGGATCGCCAACACCTATAATCACATTATAGTTTTTCAGCGCGACTAGTCCAAAACGTCCTAACTCTGTGTTATTGAGCATGCCATCTTGATTAACCAAGCTGCTAACATCCTTGCCTTCTTTTTCTAAAGCATCTAACAAAGCGATTACCTTAGCTTGGTTCTCAGTTGCCAGCGCTACTTGACCAAGAACATTCAACGCGTTAGCCGCAATTCCAACATTCGCGCTTATCCGGGCAAACGAAGCAAACCTCGCTGCCACATCTAAAAATTTTACAAATCCTTCTATTGCCATGATCTTTCTCCTTTATTTTTTATTTTTATTCTAAAACAAAATATATTGACTAACTAAAGTACTTCACCTCCGTTTAAATTAAAAATACTTTTTTTATCTTCATAATTATATCGTAAGTAACTCAAAATTGTTTCATTTTTTTAGCTCTGGCCAGCGGGCAGTTTTAAGGCTTGTCCGGGGTGTATTATATAAGGTTCGCTAATATTATTAAGGCGAGCTATATCCTGCCAGCGCAAGCCAAACTTCTGGCCAATCCTAGACAGATTATCGCCGCTAACCACTGTGTACGTTTCCGGTCTTTCGATCGAAACCACAGTACGTACCCCATCTACATAAAGCAGCAGATTATCCAAAAGCGTCTGGAGATAATCGGCGCAAGCAGACTGCTCTTCTTTGCCCGAATTTCGTAAACCAGCAACGGTCTGCTCTAAATGCCGTTTATTTGGATCGACAAAACGCATCCTAGAACTCACACAAGTTTGCACAAACTGGCGGGCAGGTTCGCCCATAGTTAAAAGCAAAGTCTGCATCAGCAGTGGCGAACGGATAACCAGAGACTCTATTTTCCAACGATAAGCCGGATTATCCACATATACCGCATAAAGACTGCCGGCCAGCTCTTGCACAGCTTCTGCGGATAGGCTGTCTGTTTTTTGTAGCAGCCAGCTTATAGACAATCCATAATCATCTCTATGTGCCATGATTTCATTTACGGTCGCTATATTGTTCAACACCAAAAAGGCATCAAAGTCCTCTTCATGATAAGGAAATCGATTTTCATTGCGTTGTGCTATTGTCAAACGATTAAATTGTAAATTATTCCTGCTCGGCTTTTTGCCTTCCGCGAGCATAACCACACACTCAGCTAGCTGCCCGCTAAAAGATGTCCCTATTATTGTTCTCACAATATCAGCTTTATTAGCAGAAACTAAATCAAACTGCTGAATTTGCCGCAAAATGCCGACTAGCTGCAGTGTATCCACAGCCGCCGTTCCGCAAACTGTATTTATGGCGCTAACTAAATCTTTATAAGCCAAATACACTTTTGTTATATCAGGCGGCTGGCCGAGATCTGTATAACCCAATCCTTTAAGCATATCTATTGTTTCGTTGGTATGCATTGCGGCATAATTTTTCTGAAAATATTGATAATCCAGCAAAACGTTTATGACCTCTGCGGCTTCCGCGTTTTCTGGTATCAAGCGCAGGGCAATCATCTGGCTGCGAATTTTATTATAGTTATTGAGATCAGCCTGCCCGGGATTAAAAGAAGTTTCTTCCAGCGTAAACCGGCTGGCTATTGGGGTTTGGTTTCTGAGAAATTGAAAAGCAGACCTGATTAACTCTTTGTTTTGCTGTTCTCCGGCATCATTTGCGAAACCCATGACAGAAAGCAAATAGTCTGAATCCGAATAAATATTGTTTAATAAATCTTTAGTCGTGTTAAATTTAGCAGATCTGCTCAAAACTGCCGACTGTTCTGCAGGAATCACACTACCGTTTAACGGCTCTTTAGCTCTGGCCGCAGCCTGCGCCGGAGTATCCGCTTGTTTCACTTCTATCGCGGCTTGATTGAGTATTCGAGGCGGAAGCATATCCAATGGAATATAAACAGGCTGATTAGACTGCAATACGCTATCTATATTTAACCCATTTGTGTACAAAAATACATTTATTATTTCCGCTCTCTGCTCTTCCGGTACAGAAAAACCTCTCAAAAACAATTGCTCAATATAATTCACCGCTTTCATTCCAGCCTGCTCTGGACTGACCATGCATCTTACTGAATAGCTGCGCAGAGTCCCTATCCTGTTTATATCATTAATCATTGCCCTATTAAGTATCGTGTTATCAATAAAATATTCCGTTGACATATTGACGCCGCCGCTCAGCCGCGCGGCAAAACCAATCTCACCATTTAGATATTTACGTATATTTTCCCTTTGAGCCGCTTTGTTAGCGCCGCTCCAATGAATAATTAAGGCAGAAATTATTTCTAGCATTTTCTTAGCTTCTGTTCTTCTTTTAGTTTCTTCATCGTTAAATTTCGCCAATTCATTCCTGTCAGCGGCAATTTCCGGCGGAGGAGTCGGCAGAGCAGAGTTAGCGAAAGCTGTCCAGGCATCTCTGCGGCTGGTGTTGCCGTCAATACATTCCAGCGCAATCAAAGTGCTCTCCATAAACAGCGCGGCGTTATCCGAGCCAGCTCTGGACAAACTCCAGTTGTCGCCAAGCTCGGCCATAGCCTGTGTATCCGTTGCCACAGAAAAAGTTCCCGACTGGCTCAATCTAAAATCAAAAAACTCTTGCAGCCGCTGGTTTGGATCGAGTCCTAATACATCCAATCCGTAAGAAACGTTTGTTCCCAAAAAGCCCACTGGCAAACGGCCAACTAAAATATTTCCAAAAAAATCCGCCAGCTCTCTTTGAGACAAGGGCGGATTAGCGCGAAGTTTTTCATCTGTTTGTTTTCTAATTTCCGCTAAAATAGCGTCGTTAGCATAGGACCTGCTATTGATTGTCGGGGATTGACTTCTTTCCAGAATCGCCCACGTCATAAAGCTATTAAACAATTCATTATTCGCGGCAAAAAGACCTACAGGCTGCTCTGTCCGTAGCAAATCCTTCATCGTCGGTTTTTGATTGGTAGAATTTAGTGGGTCAAGAGTATGCGGAATTTGCACTCTAGCACAACGCAATGTATTGGCGTCTACCGTAACGCCATATTTTGCCATATTTCTAATAAATGCCGCATCGCTCGGCGCTTCAGTCCTGCCATGTGGGACCAGTTTTAACCACGCGGACCTGGCATAATCTCGGCCAATACCAGGAATGATATTGGTCAGAAAATACCGATATTCATTTTTAGTTAAACTAGCAAAAGGGCGCACGGACTCCGAGCTGCCAGCTACTGTATCTGTTAAAAATCCTGCGCTGCCGACAGCTAATTGCGGATATTTAGCGCCAAAAAGCCGCATGGCATTGGACATTACAAATTCAAAAAATTTGGCTTTGCTCTGGACGCCTTCTGTTCCGGTGGTGACCACAGCATTGTCGCCGTCCTGCCCAAACATAGTAAGAGTGCCGACCAAATTCACCGTATCGCTGATTATCGGAACAGTATTATAAAAATTCCGCTGCGCATTTATATCGCCGCTACGCAAGGCGGCTATAAAATCTTCCCACATAGCGTCAAATGTTTCTTTGTCTGTCCAGCTTCTGACCACAAACCCTTCAACTATTTCCTGACGCTGGATATTTGGCACCATAGCGCACAAAGTTTCTCGTATGTCCGCCAAAAAACCCATATCCTCAAACCATCTGGCCACTTCAAATTGCATCGGACGGACACCTTTAGAATATTTGATATCAAAAAACCTCCGCATCGTCATGGAACGATCCAGCGAGGCATAAATATTAGCCTGCATATCTTTTTCTAATGTGCGCGGCGCAAAAGCAGCCTCGGCAGAGCTGGCCAGCCAATTACCAACTTGCAGTCCCATCATAATCTGTCCGGCTACAGGCAATACTTTGCCGGTGTAACCCAGCAGTTTTGGCACAGTGTAAGTCAAGGAACGTATCAGCACCACACCGCTGGCAGTATGCATGGCATTGCGTGTTACTGTCGTTTTAAAGTTTAAAGAATCAAAATTACGATTGACCTCCTCCAGCGTTAAGGCTGGCGGCGGGGCAATGCCAAGCTCTTGATTTCTTGTTCTTTCTTCATCTATATCTTTAAAAGCTTTATTTCTGTTGGGTTCAAAATAAACTTTATCCATCACATAACCCAGTCCCATTACTGCTCCAACACCAGCAAAAGACCGCAAAAGGGATACAAGTTTCATCACGCCTTTGGACAACGGAGAAGGAATAATAGCCGACATTATCATACCGGGTATTTCAAAAGCCAGATTGGCAAGGCCTTCCGACATACAGGCTAATGACAGCTCCGCCTGAAATTTCATTTGTTCATAGGGATCAGTGCTGGCTGCTCTAGCCAGACATTCTGGATTATTGATCGCTTTCAGCGGACCTTCCATAAAATAACCGCCCAGGAACAAAGCCGGAAAAGCAACCGCCAGATAACTGGCATAGCCTTTAGCATTTTTTCCCAGCGATTCTTTGAGGATTTTTAATTTGCCGCTCTCCTTATCCCGGAAAAGCAGCGCGCCTAATTCTGCCGGTTTTACAATGGCGTTCCCACCCAGCAAGTGATTGACCACGCTCAAAGAAATATCCGTAGCCAGATCATCGCGGATAGAACACATAACACCGAAACCAGTATTGTCCGGTATACCGATCAGCCAGTTCGCCACACGCCGTTCAAACTCTCCTTCTTCAAGAGAAGAATTCCCCGCCCATTCTCCATTTGGCCTGATAAACGTGTTAAATGCCGACAGCGCTAATCCCAATATAAAAGCGCCTTGCGCGGCATCGATGCGTCCCACAGCTTTGCTATAAAACTGACCCAATTTTCCCCTAAGATCCGGGCTCAATCTATCCAAATGCCGCTCTGCTATTTCTCTATGCAGGCGTTCGTATTCATCTTTCGCCGCCTGCAGATCACTAGCATATTTGTCCTTGACCGCCTGGCCGGCTGTTTCAGCTGGTTTATTGTTCTCCAGCAAGGTAATCCTTTCCAGTAGCAAAGCCATAGCGGGAGATAAAACCGCTTGATTTAAACTTCTCAATGTTTCCGCATCGCTGGCATTGACATCTCTAATCAAGTTCCGAATCTGATTCGTAACATCTTCTATTTCAGGATTTACACCTGCTGTTCTTTGACCAGGAACTTCTACGCGCAATATTTCCGCCGTGTCAGGGCGAATTTCTACATTCAGCGGCCCCACAACATCAATGGCTGTCCGTCCTGCCAAAAGAAAATCGCTGGGATCATTTGATTTAGCATAGTTCGTCTCCAGCGTAATTAATTTCCAGCCGTCCGCCGCTCTGTAAAGAACATCCATGCGTCCATTAGTGATGTCCACTTCGCTGGCGCTTTCTCCGCCCGGGTGAATATGCGCTAAACGTCCGCCTATGGCATCGGCTATATTTTTGAACGCAGGTAGCGCCACACAGCTGTCTTTCCACTCTAAAGCCTGCAAGTCTTTAATAGCTGCATCGCTCAAATTTCTAAAAAGAGCGTCCACTCTCTCACCATAAAAGCCAATAATTGTGGTTTTTACCGCCTCAGCCGGATGCTCGGCGGCCTGCGCGGCTCTAAGCGTAGTATATAGATCGGCCATTGTTCTGCCTTGAGGGAAATCAATTTCTCCAAGTTTCAATACTTTGCTGGCTTCCGGCTCGATAACGCGTTCTAATTGTTTATTTTTGTCATAAATCAAAATTACCGGAAGCTCTGTATTAGGATTTTTACGCGCTATTCCGTCCAGCTGAGAATTTCTGGCAGGAGGAACATCAGCCGGATTTGACGCGGCATTTCTATTAACATCCGCCGTATCCACATTGTTATACGCCCGCCAGGCTTCTTCTTCTGAAGAAAATCTCAGCTCGCGCCCATCCGCCGTGCTTAAAACGAAAACATCCCGATACTGCCTGCTTGCGACACGATCTCCCAAACGGCGCATACCGGCCGGAATAGGATTATCTTGCCTGCCGTGCACAGTCAAATTTCCATCGAAATTATATTTAGTAGTTCTTTGACCGCGTCGCACTCCCAACGCGCCAGCTTCTTTATTACCAATCAAATTATGATAAAAGGCGTTTAGAATTTCTTGACAATTACGCAAATACAGATCGAGAGCTGAGAGAGACCGCGCGTCTTGTTCGGCGCCTGATTCGTCCCCGGCAATACGGCTGGTTCCTCTTTCCTGCCGAAGTTTCAAGTAATTATCGCCCGCTTCTTCCAGCGCCGCTATATAGGCCCGCACATTGGCTCCGGTAACGCCCAGCGTGCCCAGATGGTCTAATCCTTCTCTAGGAACAATGTAACCATGCGCGTCAAAATATTTACTATTCACAAAATTTATATACTCATTATAAGACACCGGTATTTTTTCCGCGCCGAGTTTCAGATCTAACAATCTGGCTGTCTCCATCCGCAAAAAAGCTTCCCGGGGATTTACGCTTTCATTAAAAATATTTTTAGCCCTGGCCAGCATCTCCGCAGGAATAGCTTTACCGAATTTAGCCGAATAGGCTTCGCTGACTATCCGGCCAAATTCTTCCGCCGAAGCAGGCATTTTATCCAGCGGCAAATCCAGACGAGTTAAATCGCGCAGTTCGGATTGAAGATAGCTTTCTCTGGTAACTGTGGAGCTTTGTTCATAAATTCCTTTGCTCAACATTTCACGGATATCCTGCAAGCCCCTGTCCGCCGTAAAAGAATTATTTAACATACTAGCCATTCTGCGGACGATTTCTTGTCGTTCAATAACCTGCCGTGTCATTTCATCAGGCTGTATATTATTGATTCCACTTTGATTGATATGGCTCATTGCTGCTCTGGCGATTGAAGACACCAAGCCAAGCTCTGTTCTGCTCCAAAGATGCTGCAAAGCCGCGACTTCGTCCGCAGTTAAACGTTGTCCGTCCGGCACAGACGGCGCGCTCATCTTGGCCAGCTCAGTTTGGAATTTCTCTACAAACTCATATTTTGCATCATTCGGCGCGGCGCCATCCATAAAAAGGTCGCTGATTTTTTCCCATTGCATATTTCCGCCGGTGTATGTCTTTATGGTGTCACGCAGAGCCGTAGAATCAACTTCTGCCGTATAGCGGTCTCCATTGCGCGGCTTCGGCAACACGTCAGGCGAAATACCAACTCTTTTATAAAGGTCATCTGTAATACTCGACAAAACATAAACGCTGCCTCCGGCTGAAGCGCGGTCTACACGGTTCAAAGCTTGAATATAATCCGCCAATCCGCCAGCCGGTTTTTCATACATAATCATATCAAAGGCTTTTATCTCAAAAGTTTCCGTCTTACTTAGATCTCTCTGTCCAAACTCTTGAGCGTTTAGTTTTGACAATCCTTCTTGTTCGGCGCCGTCTCTTACCATTTCCAGACCGGCCAGCGATTCGGCCAGTTTTAGCTTGGCCTCCGCATCTTTAGTTTTATTATATTCACTCCGCGTATCAGCTATTAGCTTGTTTATGGTTTCTACGAGTGTCAGCGTTGAATTTCTGGGATTAGCCAGCACATCCTTTACTAATTGCGCCGCTTCGTTATAACTTTTGGCCGGAGACCAATCCACGCCTCTGCCGCCTAGATTGGTCATCAACACAATCGCGCCCGCTTGTCTGGTCTTTCTAACTATAGCGCGCAGGGTTTTTGGATCTGCATCATGATCATATATGTATATTCCGTTCTTCTCTAATGTTTCTAGACCTTTCTGACTTATTTCTTCTATTCCTTTTTTATTTTTGGTTATTGCCTCCGGGCAAATCATTCTGACAATTTCAATTATTTTTTTCGGATCGGGACAATATACACCCATTGAATTAGCGTTAGTTGCCGTTCTATAAGTATTAATTAGTCTCTGAAATTCTGCATCTCTAGCCTCTCTTGTGGCAAAAACTTCATCATAAACATCCATTCGCGCTTCGGCGATTTTATTTACAGCCACTACATTTTTGTTATAAGGATCGTATGATGCGCCCGTTATTGACGCCGTGCCGGAAGCTCCAGCAAAATTTCCGTTAGAACTAATATAACGCAGCATAGTACTGACCAGCATAGAATCAGAATCCGACCGTGACACCACAAACAAACCAGCTTTATCAATTAAGTTCGGGTGTCCATCTGGGGCCAGTTCTCTGGCTTCCAGCGCGCCCTGTAGTCCGCCGAAAAATTCAAAACCCCACTCGCGGTTGTACCGGCTGCCGAAATTTGCTTCATCGGTATACTTGCTCAATAATACTATGCCAGTCTGGCGGGTCTGTTGGTCAACATCAACTTTATAATCTGTGCCGTAACGCATATCATTGCGCACGCGCAAACTATGCACCAGCTGGGTTTCCACCAGAAAACGAAATTCCTCCATAGATAAAGCTGTTATGCCTTTTTTAGCGTTATATTTACCCAGCACTTTAGTGTCCAGCTCATTAGCCTTAATAAGCTCCGGCAAACGATTAGTAACAAAATCCGCCCATTTAGTAGCGTCCTCGACTTCCAAACGTCCGGCTAAATTAAGTTTTAGACCGCACTCGTTTAATTTTAAACCCTGCACAATCTTATCAATAGTAGTGCAGAAAAGGGCTTGCAAGGCAGACGGTTTGCCGGAAATTTGCGATATTTTGTAAGGAGTCATCGCTTGTTTGGCGGTCAACACATCTATCTCATCGACAGAGAAGAACAATTTACTCATATCGCCAAAAACAGTTTTTAGTCCCATCAGTTCCGCGCTGCGGTCGGACAGCAGTTGAAAACCCAGAGAACGGTTTGACATATAGACAAAATCGCTTTTGGCAAAGGCATCCGCAGCATTGGCGGCGTTTCTATTGTCAAAATTAAAATGCTGAACCTTTACATCATAGCCAAGCATAACCTTAAAATAACCGCCGTGCTTCAGCACATCAGCTCTGCCATCTGACGCTAAAATCTCGCTGGATGTAACGATAATTGCTTTCTGGCCGGAGAAAATTTTTAACATGCCAGCCATCTGCAAAATAATTGTCTTGCCTTCGCCGCAGGGAGCGTCCAAAATCTTGCCGTTGTTGATAACCAGCATACCAAGCGTCTGCATATTATTGACCCTGAATCCTATTTCAGATCCCACTAAAATACCTGCTGGGTTTTTACCGGGACCGGCTTTATACATAATGTAATCGTCTAACGTGCGGGAAGGATTTTTGGCAAAAAACTCGTCCATGTCGCTTATATCTACTTTAAATCTACTCCGCAGATCCACCGTGCCGTTCCTGTTTTTACTCCATTCAGCATTTAGATCAGAACGCCAGTAAGCCTCTCTAGACAACGCGATAAATTCCGCAATGCGCACCTGATCAGCAGGGTCATTAAAATCCGGAGGCCTCCGGCCGATCTCTGTTCTAATTCGCTCTACTGCGTCTAATAACTCGCCGTTATTCATTTTGGCAAAACCAGGAACGACTCTTTCCTGCGTAACACCATTTATCTCATAAGTAATTCGCCCGCCCAGTTCATATACACCCACATTTCTGTTGGTTTGCGCATATTCTGACTTCTCTAATTGATAACGGTTTAGATTGGATTGAAAAGTTTCCATAACATTGAAAGTGCTAAGCGCGTCCCCTGAAAAATCCAGAACGCGCGTAGAATTTGTCTGCTGAAATTCCAAATTGGCCGGACGCAAGTAAGTTTCTATGGCCTGCCCTTTTATCACTTCAAAAATTTCTTGCAGCTCTTTAGGAAAACCCTGCAAAACTCCAGAATCGTTCATCGACACCACATAATGCTTCCCGCCAAAATCAAAATGTAACCCTGGTTTTGTTGCCGCCGACGCGCCACCGTGAATGATCTTAACGTCGCTGGCTCCCTTGTTCTTTAAATTTGTAACAAAAGCCATCGTTGTGGTCGGAGCGGATTCAGTCAAAGCTCTAATATAGGAATCTGTTACCGCTCTCTGCAAATCAATCTGTGGGTCAGTTTTAATCTGTTTATCCAACCCATCAAAGAAAAGCCTGGCTCTTATCGGATTAGTGTCGCCGCCCAAATCGTTATACACTTTTTGCCAATCATATTTGGCTTCTGTCAGGGCAGCGCGCGCCTGTTCTGGTGGCTCATAAACCGCTGGCTGCTTTGGAAAAAAATTCTCCACTCTTGCAGCAGCTTCATTAACAACTGTCTGCGCGCGCATAGTGTCATTGGTTTGAACAGCCTCGATAAAATCTCGTCCCATAACCAGGTTTAAAGCCGAAGTATCTGCATTGGGCAAACCAGAGGAGGCCCGCCATTCAAATATCGTCCGTCCCAGAGAAGGATCTATTTCTATCGAGGATAATAAAGCTGTGCGGCCATTTTCTTCCACCTGCCAGAGACCGCCTTCGACTTTTTTGAAACGCGCGTCGCCTGAATTTTCCAGATACGCCGGTAGCATCTCGCCGAATAATTGCAGTGTGACTTCGTTTCCTGCCAGACGGTAAGCGTCAGTATTCCGGAGGAGCTCTGCCGCGGTGCTTTTTTCCGCGTCATCAAGATTGGTTTCTGCATATTGATATAGGTCATTTAATGTCTTGATCTGTTCCAAGCCCAGACGGCTGCTATAATTATCTCCCAAACGGTTTTTCACGCCGCTTATTACATCCCTTATATTCACTTCTATATTGGTATAAAATTTTCCAGTGGCTGGATTTTGCGAAAAAGACACCCGTCCAGGCGTTTCCAGCACAGGCAGACTTTGATAACGCCCGCGCGGGTTAACTACAGCTGCATTGACTGTCTTATTAGACAAACGAAATGGCACATAGAAAGCAGCTAAAAAATTCCTGCCGATTGCATGAAGTCCATATTTCACAACACTCAGTTTATATTTCCAGTTGGGAATGCTGGAGCCGTCCGGTGCCAATGTAGAGGGCATAGGGATTGGATTTTTAGACTCTACCGTATAAGACCTTCTAAAAAGTCTGCCGATAAGCGGTATTTGCGCAAGCAAGCGATGCTGCGGGCGAAGCTGCGTATAGGCTCCGTCCGTAAAGGCTTCAGTATTGCCATTGAGGCTATTCACAATTTCCCGTGAGGCGGCGGCCAGTCCTTCCGGCGTTTTTAACCAATTTCGGCGTTCTCTATTAGCAAAAATCCCATAGTTATTTCTTGTTTTGACCAATAGATACTCTAAATCAACATTGCCGTACAAACCTTTTAGATAATTACCAATGATGGTTTTAGCCGCTCCCATGCTTCTGGCTTCCACTTCAATATCGCGGCCGTCAACCATAAAAACAAATTTGCTGTTTTTGCCAACTACCGGAAGCGATTTTAGAACTATAGCACTGCGCTGAATGGAACTAGCCGTTATTTTTGTAAGCATATTTATATAAAAAACCGCGAATACATAATTGGAAATCGCGTCGGCAAGACCAGCTCCAATTGCTCCATTCTGAAACTCTTGCCTCGTCTCCATTGTCATCATGACAAACATATCGGGCGCATTCCAGGGCAAAAGCATACTCAAGGTATTCATAATTGTATTGAACGCTTCCTCGCGCTTAGCCGGATCTCCTGATTGCAGTATCTCCAAAGCCGATTTCAAAATGCCAGCCATTGCGGCAAAAGGTGATGCTAAATTTGACAATGACGTTAATCCGAAATCTTTAAGATGATTCCTATCATTTTGAACTAATTTAACTTTCTGCGCCGACTGATCAGAAATATATTCATGTACTTCCAGATTTGAAACGCCAAGCTCGTCAGCTAGATAAATACCAGGAGTCCGAGAAGCATCTGCGCGTTTTGCCAAATAATTTATATACTCCGCATATTCTTCATCGCCGGCCGTGCCGGCGGCTATAGCAAACATTGTATCGGCTGACTGCACTGGATAAAATTCGGTGAAAAAACTTTCCAGCCATTTAGCTTGAGCGTTTTGTTTTATCCAAGCATCCTCATCTTGTATAAGTTGTTCTTTTTCCCCATCATATCGTCCCTCGAAATCAATTTGAGCGGCATTCCACGCTTTAGCTCGCGTCTCATGTGCCTCTCCTTCTTTTATATAGTGTGCGCTTTCCTCTCTATACCTGTCTCTGTCCAGTAATAATTTTCGTATCATCTCAAAAAACTCTTCACAAGCAAAACCATAAGATTCTTTAGCCTCTAATTCAGCATCACTTACAAATTTGTCATCTAGAGAAATTTTCTCGTCATCTATAATAATGTCATCCAGAATTCGATATCCTCCGCGTTCTTTATCATAGATAAAAAAATTATAAAAATCGGCCAACGCTTTAGCCCCATCGGCAATGCCATACCTATCCTCAATATCAGCCACAACATCCGGGCTTTGTTCCCTTATCTGCGCCGTGAGCATATTGTAATAATAGTCATAACTGTCCGTTCCAATTGGTGGTAAAACTTTTATTGGTTCGGGCACTTCCAATGTAAAAGGTTCTGGCTTATCATTTATATGGGCTTGGTACTCTTCGCTATTGACTAAATCAGTTGGCGTAGCTTCTCCTGTGTAAACAAAATCAGTCGGTATTCCCATGTTTTCCAACAGGAGCTTAATAGTAAGCGCATATTTAGTTAGTCCGCCTGGATTATTGACATCCTTAATATTATTGGCTGTTATAAAAAGTCCCAATGCTATCTGCGCATTCTGGCTGCCGGGATTATAAAGAGCCTCGTTTTCGGCGGCCGTACGCAGAACGTACAATTGTTTATAAAAGTCCAGATCAAATCCTGGCACTCCGCGCATTCTGGCTTCCACAGAGGCGACATCCATGTTAAATTGCCTTTCGTTTCCGGGCGCATTTTCCTCTGTATCTATCAGCAATATGCCTTCCGAGAATCTAATCATTCCCATCTCGACAATAGCTGTTTGGTCGTCTTCAACTTTAATACTTACCGATGTCCATTCCTTCCAGGCTATTTGTTTCAAAACCTGTTTTTGTTCATCAGTAAGTTTTCCGTTGTCCCAAATATCCGAACCCAAATCAGCGGGTTCCGGCAAATGGTAATTGCTCTGCACAGCAAGAACATCCATTTTCAAATTATCGTCAGCTAATTCACCTTTTGTCGCCAGATATTCACACAAATAGGCTTTGAATAAAGTCAGCGGGCGCGGATCTGTGGTCTTGCCCAAATGACCGGTCGAAAAATCTGTTCCGGCAAAGTATTTATCATATACAAATTGAGTTAAGGCGTATAAATACCCTCTGGTTTTTTTTAATTGAGAGTACTTTTCATTCTCAAATAATTCCCGATCCTCCGTCGAAAAAGCTTTCTCTAACGCTGTGTAATCAAAAACAGGCTTGGCCGTATTACCGACTGTTTTAAAATCATTCCAGAATTTACTATCCTGCGGTTCGCCTAATATTGCTTGAAAAAACAATCCGTCTATTTTGGGTTCATAGACAGTACTCCTAGCTGTTTCAGATAAAGCACTGACTGTATTTTCAGTTTGCCGCAAACCTGGAATATTCGGGAGATCAGCCGACGAGGAATGTAGTGTGGAATATTTTAATCCGAGAAGTCTGAACTCTGAATTATTTATCATACTTAGATTGCGCAGATAAACCCATTGCCTTACAACAATCTCCTGTTTCCGCAGAACATCCATTGCTTCAACTATTTCCTGCGGATATGAACCGTCTGCCGCAGGATAAATATTAAAACCATTGGTGTGATAATTTTGTCCTGGTTCGCTTTTTAAGTAATTACTGGCCGCTTCCAATTTTGCCCGCTCTTCAGCAGAAAATGTATTTGCGTAAGCTGCGCCATTTAATAAAGTGTCCAAAAATACTGTGGAGATGGAATCATTGCCTATTTCTGTCAGCACTACCGTTTTAGCCTCTTCACTCGTCGCATTGCGGTATACTTCCGCCAAAATTAAACCTTTGAGATAAACCAACGGATATTTTTGATAAAGTTCAGGCGGAGCAACTACCATTTCAGACAAAACACTCATAGTTGCTTCATGGCTGTAACCAACATCCAGCACTTTTCCTTGAGAACTTCTTATTATTGCTGGATTTTGCCTCGTTACTACAATCATCCCTTCCGGCAGCTCCGCTAAACTTTCCACAAAAGCCCGAACAACTTCCGGCGTAACCTGCGCGTAAACAAACGCTTCTTTGATATAATCACTGTTGCTAACAAAAGCTTCAGCAAAATCCCGCAGCAGCCGGATAGTGCTAATATCCCTGTCTCCGGCTAAAAACCTTACAGCGGCTTTATCTTCAGCGCCGACAGCATCGCTCGGACGGCTGGCTCCCTGATTGTGGCTGGTTTCCATTGCTTCCGCCATACCCAAAATATACTTCTGCACGTTGGACAGACTTTCATTAAGTAGAGCAAAAATCTCGTCATTGATTTTATCCAAACCGACGTTTTGAATATTTTTACCGTTGGCGGTTAATAATTCCTGCGCAAACCAAACAAGCTCCGCATTATGAAAATCATTTTTCTGCAATAAAGCTCTTACTAAAATTGCGTTTTCCAAGGGACTAATTTCTTGACCATTATTAAGTTTGGCAACAATTTGCGCTTGCACAACAGAGCCGGATAACAACGTATTTAAAACTCGTTCATATCTGGGCTTTTCTGCGGCAGAGATTTTGCCGTCATTAGCAAATCCATTTATAGTTAAATCATACCGCGGCACCCTCAAATCTGACATAAAAAT
>JAIRWS010000046.1 GCA_031268855.1 Candidatus Margulisiibacteriota bacterium
CACAGCCGCGTCGGTGCTGGGTATCGAGGAAGTCCCGCAGTCCGTCAAAGACGCCAGGCGCAACGCGGAAAATAACGGCGTGACAAATGTCCGTTTCCAGCAGGGTCAGATGGAAAGACAAAGCGTCGAGGCTCTCGGCGCGCCGGAGATCATTATTGCTGATCCGCCGCGCAAGGGACTGGCTGCTGAACTGATAAACAAGATTTTAGAAATTAAACCGCAGAAAATAATTTATCTCTCCTGCAACCCGACTTCGCTGGCGCGGGATTTGAAAATGTTGACAGCAAGTTACAAAGTTAAGGAAATAATACCGTACGATTTCTTTCCGCAAACCACGCATGTAGAAACATTGGCGTTACTGGAAAAATCTCCTGGTTAATTGAATGTCCGAAAAAATTCCGCGGGGCGCATTTCCAGTCCGTCAATAATTTTGAATACCGTGTTCATGTGCGGCTCACGAATGCCTTTTTCTATATAGAATAAAATGGAACGACTTACGCCAGAATTAAGAGCCAATTGATACATGCTGAGTTTTTTTGCCTTACGTAACTTGGTGATATAAATGCCTACATCTACCGCATCATAGATTAAATCGTTGTCGGTTGACATACCCATATATTAGGTTATAATTTGTCAGTACCGTTCTATTGTGAGAACGTCATTAAATAAAGACCAAAGGGGAAATTTTTATGGCCAATGATTACACTGACAACTTTGCGGGGGAGCCATATTTTATCAGTAAGGGCGAACAGCTTTCGGCGGCGGGCATGACCGCGGCGTTGAATACTAGAGAAAAGGTGGCGAATAAAACAGACACTTTGAGCAACAGCTCCACGGAGTATCCTTCAGCCAAAGCGGTCTACAACAGTCTGAATGAAAAAGACAGCGGCGTGGATAGCCAGAGTTTCTCTGTAGGGACTAATAATTTACCCGAGCATACGCATACAGTTAATGACCCGGGACATATCCACGCATACACAGATGCTGGCGGAGGAGGCAATTTTGAGGCACAACAAAGCTATCATGGATCCGGAGAGAGAAGATACATGGTTGATAATACAGGTAAATCATTTACCGACATCACAGTTACTGGCGGCGGTTCGGCCAGTCCCGCGCCCCTGACGATCAATATCGTGCCCAGCTATTATACAGTTATTTATGTTATGAAAGTTTCTTAAAATGTTGGTTGCTGAAAGATAAATTTTTACTTTGTTTTGTCTTACTGGAAAAATTTTGGATAGTTTTTACCGTTTTAAATAATAATTTGTATTAAAATCTTTAAAGAACTCTAGTCAAATATCCGAAAAAATTCCGCGGGACGCAGCTCTAAACCATCGATGATTTTAAGTAAAGTATTTACGCGCGGCTCGCGCTCGCCTTTTTCGACACGCATCAGCACCGTTCTGGTAACACCCGTGTTTAAGGCAAGCTGATACATGCTCAATTTGCGCTCTCGGCGTAGCTTGCGGATATATTTGCCAATATCTTTAGCATCATAAGGAAGTCCAAAATCATTTTTTACAGTTACGTTGTCACTTGACATCGCTTTATTTTATGGTACAGTATGTATTATAGCGTTTCCAATTGGAAACGTAGCTAGGAACAGGAGGGGTACTTTTATGACTATAGCAAAAGGCCAGCCAATGCTGGCGAGCGACATACTGGATATGGTGTTTTTTCCCGTGGGCGCGATATTGATGATGGACGGCGGCTGGACGGACGGCCGCGGCGGCTGGTATATCTGCGATGGGCGCAACACGCCTCACGGCAAGACGCCGGATCTGAAAGATAAATTTATCCGGGGCAGCGCCGCGAGCGGCGGCGTGGGCGGCGGCTCGGCAATCTTGAGCACGGACAATTTGCCCAGCCACGGTCATTCGTTAGACGGATTAAAAATAACCGGCGGTGATCATTCACACGGTAACGGCACTTTAGCCGCTTCCAGCGGCTCAGCGAGCCACTCGCATAGCAGTGGCGCTTTGGCCGTATCGATAACCGGCGGGACACACGCGCACACGATCACTGATCCGCAACATACACACAGGATAGAAGGCTCTGGCTCGCATACTAATGCTGGGTATCTCTCGGAGAGTGGTAGTAGCATAAGTGGCCTTGAGTATGCGACAACTAATACTGCCGCAACAGGTATTACTATAAACAACAGCGATCATAGTCATACCGCCACAGTCTCGGGTTCCACCGCAAGCGACAGCACCGCGCATGAGCACAGTATCAGTGGCAGTATTGCCTCCTCCGGACACACTCATGATATCTCCGGCGGCACTATCGGCAATACCGGGAACGGCGCGGCTTTCGATATAGTGCCAGCGTATTATACGGTAATCTATATTAAGAAAATGGTTTAATTACAGGACTGGTTAATATACTACTATGGTAGTACAATATTACCACCATGAAAGTAAAAACATCTATTTCTTTATCCAGTGATTTATTGGAACAGATGGACAAACTGGATTTTATTGATAATCGCTCGGATTTTATCGAACGGGCGTTATGGCGTTATTTGGAATTACTGCGGCGGGAAGAGCGTAACCGGAAAGACTTGAAAGATATTAATAAATCCGCCGCGCAATTAAACAAAGAAGCTGCTGACACGCTTTTGTATCAGGTCTATTAATTTATGCGGCGCGGCGACTTGTATCGTGTCTATCGCGGCTCTAAAAACGATCCTAAAAACTACCGTGTGTTTGCGGTGGTTAGCAGGCAAATCTTGATCGATTCCAAGTTTTCGATGGTGACCTGCGCGCCGGTCTATTCCCGCTATGCTGCTTTGTCTACGCAGGTGCCGGTAGGCGTGAACGAGGGATTAAAGCATGACAGCGCTATTCACTGCGATGAATTGGTCAGTATTCCGAAAAGTTTATTGACGCACTATATAGGCAAATTGTCTTATCGCAAATTAGCCGGATTAAAAGAAGCGCTTTTGATCGCTTTGGATATTGAATATTGATGTTTTTTCTGACAAAAGAGACAGGCGTGTTGACCATGTATTTTTTTCCGCAGACCACGTAGGTGGAAACGCTAGTTTTGCTGAAAAAGTTTTAGATAATTACGTTTGGCGGACAAAATCCGATGAATAATCACTTGCCTGGTATTTTTGTCGCTCACGTAAAAAATTAAATAATTCGCTTTAGGCAGCACGCGAAAACCTTGTTTGCTTAAGAAATTATCTTTGACTAGCGCGTGGCGCTGGGGCAGGAAAACCAAACCAGCGAGAGTTTGGTGTAGTTTAGCGACCAACTGCGCCGCGGTGTCGGGCGCGTTAAGCTGACTGGCCACATATTGGAATATTTCAGCCAGATCCTGGTCTGCGCTGGGTGTGAGGACTACAGTATAATTAGGCTTCCCCATATTGCGCTTTGTATTTGGCGAATACTTCCTCCAGCGGCAGCAATTTCTGGCCTGAAACTACTTCAGCCTGTGAAGCGGCCAATTTTTCATACACTTCTAATTTAGCAAGATGTCGTTCGTACTCTTCCACGCTCAAGACGACCAAATCAGCATAACCATTTTTGGTGATATATATCGCTTCAGATTCGGCATGAGCCAGTCTGGCGATTTTAGTCGTGTTGGTTCTCAACTCGGATAACGGCTGGATTATTGGCATATTTAATTACTCCACAAATTAGTATATTTATTATAATACTAATTTATTATAAATCAAGGCAGTATTTGGGTGATTTACCGTTGTAGATAATAATTCGTATTAAAATTTTTAAAAAACTCTTTGATCTTTTGCATGTTTTCGGCGGACGCCGGCTTGACCCAGTCTTCGGCTCCAGCGCGGTCGAGAGAATTTAACTGTACGCCGTCCGGTTTGATCAGCGCGGCGGCTTCGCGTAGCAGGGCGAGTTCCTGCGGCGTGTCGTTGACTTCCGGCACGATAAAAATCTCCAGCAATAATTGGCCGGTGTATTCCCGCCGCAGATCAAGAAGGCCGCTCAGGACTTTTTCCGGCGTGACACTGACTGGCGGCCGGTTGATTTTCTGGAACGCCGGCGGAGACACGGCATTGAGCGACGGTATAATAATATCCGCCAGCTTTATTTCTGCACGCACCTGGCTGTCGGAGAGCAGCGTAGAATTGGTCAATAGACAAACTTTGTATGCCGGATAGTTTTTTTTGATCTCCGCGATTACTTCGCCGAGATTGGCGGCTAGCGTAGGTTCTCCGCCGCCGGAAAAAGTCAGCACATCTACCGGGCCTGGAGAACTGGTCTCTGCGTGGTGGTCTCTGCGTGGTGGTCTCTGAGCGGAGTATCCTGCGGATACGCTGGCGAAGAGAGTCGAAGAGGGTCGAAGAGAGTCGCAATGCGGTTTGGCAAAAAATAGGCCGAGTTCCCGCAAGACTTTGGCGGTGGGAATAAATATCTGCCGCTCGGTGGTCAGGGCGGTAGTCCGGCCACACTCGCAAAACACACAGTTGAAAGTACAGGTTTTGAATTTTACTAGATCAATGCCCAGACTGTGCCCCAGCCGCCGTGAATTGACGGGGCCGAAAAGACAGCTGGTTTCGTTTCCCTGGCGCGGCATCTTAAAATAATCCCAATTTTATTTTTTCCGGTAGAGCGTCGGTCAATTCGCAGCCGTTGAACCAGGCCAGTCTTTGCGCTTCGGCGTCTGTAAAATAAATTTTGGCCAGGCTTGCCCAAGTGTCATCAGCCTGCGCCGTGTAGACTTCCAGACGCGCCGCTTTGAACTGATCAGCCTCGGCAGCGGAAAGCGGCCGCAGATTTTGCAGCGCGGAGTCAAGATTGGCCAGCGTAGTCTGCTGACCGGACAATTTTTCCGTGACCGTGAAGCAGAGCATTTTGCCACGGTAAATATTGAAATACTGGCTGATCTGATAGTAACCGTCTTTGCCGCGCGCCAGATAAATATAAGCGTTGCCGTGGCTGTTGTTCCAGCTGCGGCTGAGGACAGTGTGCGCGGCCGTGCCCAGGCTTTTCTCCGTCTGCGTAGTTTTAGTTTTTTCCGGATTGTTGTTCATTTCCAGCAGGTCGAGCTGCGCCACTGCGGTCTGTTGCGGATTTTGCCAGACCATTAAATAACTGCCGTCCAGATTGAATTTGCCGCTGCCGCCGTTAAAGGCTAATTGGTAGCGCGTGCTGTAAAAATTTCCGCCGCTGATGACGCCGCGTTCGGGATTGCGGCCGGTAACAATATTTTTGATCTTTCCCAGATAAACGTCGCGGTCTAACTCGCGGTTAATGTCCTGATTTTCCGCCAGTTTGCGCGCCTCGAGACGCGCCTGCTTGCTGCGTGTTTCCGAAGCGGGGTGTGAGGAAAGCAGGATATTCCATTCGCTTTGCTGGCCGCTCAGTCTCTCGAACATCTTCATCACCTGCTCGACGCCCAGCGGACTAAAACCGGCCTGATGCGCGTATTCCAGACCCAGCCGGTCGGCTTCCATTTCGTCCTCACGGCTGTAAGAAAGCATGGCCAGATTGGAAACCGCGCCGCCGAGATCAAGAAAATTTTGCGCGTTTTGTTCACTGTCTTTGGCCAAAAATAGCGCGCCGAACAACAAGCCAAAATCCAGACTTTGCTGTTTGGACATTTGCTGCACACTGTGCCTGGCGTTGACATGGCCGAGTTCATGCCCCATGACGCCGGCTAACTCCGCTTCGGAATTGATATAGACCAGCAAACCACGGCAGACGTAGACGCGGCCGCCCGGTATGGCAAAAGCGTTGATCTCCGGCGTGTCCAGCAAGGTCACGCGGTAATTCAGATCCGGCCGGTGTGATACGTCGCCCAGACGATCCACAATGCCCTGCACGTAGTTGTGCAGGTTGGGGTCTGTATATTCGCCGTACTGCGCGACAAGCCGCGGGTGATATTCCTCGCCCATTTGATACTCCTGCGCGCTGGAGTAAAAATTCAGCGAATATCCGCCGGTGGCCGGATTGCGCGCGCAGGCGGTCAGGAGAAAAACGCTGGATAATAATAGAACGGTTAAAACAAGTTTTTTCATTAAATGATCAGACAGCTAAAATCTTGGCCGGCGCAAAACCATTGAAAGTCGGCACGGCGCTGGCGCAGGAATACGCGCCGATATTTTTCACATAGATCACGTTGCCGATGTCCAGTTCCGGCAATTCTTCGGTCAGCGAAATAATATCCAGCGAATCGCAGGTCGGGCCGGCGATCGTGCAGAGCAGTTTCGGCCCGCGCTTCAGTGTTTTGAATTCATATTTACAGTGGTCAAAAATCACGCCGGAAAAATCCTGATACACGCCGTCATTAATATAGTAATAATACTTGTTATCACGAAAAGCTTTGCCGACGACCTGCGTGATCAGTATGCCGGCCGGCCCGCAAAAAAACCGTCCCGGCTCGGCGATGATACGCAGCTTGTCGTAACTTTTGAAAAGCCGCTTGATCTCTTTGCGCAGGGTGCTGGACATTTTTTCAAAAACCGAGCCGTCCTCGTCGTCAAAATGCTTGATCGGAAAACCGCCGCCGATGTCCAGCAGCTTGAGATAAATGCCGACACTTTCCGCTTCTGTAAAAATCTTGGTGGACATTTCCAGCGCTTGAATATAATTATTAATGTTTGTGCACTGCGAGCCGACGTGAAAACTGATGCCTTCTGGATGCAGCCCCAGTGAACGCGCTTTTTTCAGCAGATATGTCGCCTGTTCTGGGTCGGCGCCGAATTTGAGTGAAAGCTGCACCACGCTGCCGATATTGGCGACTTTGATGCGCAGAACCACTCGGGACCTAGGACAGAATTTAGCGATTTTATACAGCTCCAGCTCATTGTCGAAAGTCAGCAGATCGATCTTGTGGCAGTGCGCGTACTGCAGGTCGGCCTCGGATTTTATAGTATTGGCAAAAATAATATTGCGCGGTTTGGCGCCAGCGCGCAGGACCCACTCGATCTCTTTAGCGCTGGCCACGTCGAACGCGCAGCCCAAACTGACAAAATGTTTCAAAACCTGCGCGTTAGGGTTGGACTTGATCGCGTAAAACGGCTCGATACTGGGCAGCTTTTTTTTGAAATAATAGAATTGTTTGCTTAAGACGCTTTTTAAAATGAGCAGTAAAGGCGTGTTGTGCTCTTTGACTAATTTACGGATCAGCGATTCGATGCCTTCGCGGGTTTTCGGCGCTTTGATGCTAGGCCGGATGGCCTCCGCACCCTCAGGTTCTTCGTGTGCCAATTATCTGCCTCCTCTGTGGTTTTTTTATTCCACCAAGAACGTATTAAACTGCCACATTAAATTTTCGTCAATGCGCCGCGGCTGCGGACGGTATTTATTAAACATGTCAATGTCGCGGCGGTTTTGCGTCGGGTCCCAGTTTGACGGCAGGGAAACAAATTCGCCGAGATAGGGGCGGGCGACTTCCAGCACTTCTTTGTAGGGCAGCTGGTCAGGATTTTTTACGCCTTCCTGCGGATTGTGGATCAGCCAAAAAAGCGCGCCCAGCACCGAACAGGCAACCTGCAAAGTCGTGGCGTTTTGCCGCGGCGCAAGCTGGCGCGCGGTGTGAATGTCCAGCAGACTGCCGGTCCACCAGGATTTGAAATCGTGCCCCATGAGCAGCACGCCCAGTTCGTCGCGGCCGTCGATAATTTCGTCCCGCAAAATCCGCTGCTTTTCGTGCAGCTTAAACTGGCGCATTTCCAGCTCGGCGATGGAAAGCTGCGCGCCGTCACAGGGACAGTAAGCGTAATGCACGGTCGGTCGGTACACCGGTTCCGCGCCAATATGCTTATCAGCTTCGCCGCCGCTGTATTTGCCGGCTTCACCGCTGCCCCACACAGTCAAATAATCCGAGATCGAAAAAGCTTCGCCGTGGCGGATCACCATGCCGGTGATCTCACCGCAGGGTGTCCAGCTGCGCACTTTGGTTTTCGCCCCCATTCTGGCCAGGCAGATCTGATTTTGCGGGCCGCGGCTGTGCGTTAGCGCATAGGGCGGCAGGGACAACTCATGCGTGCCCCAGCCCAGCTCCGCCGGCGCGATGCTTTCTTCGTAAAAACCCTCGATGCTCCAAGTGTTGACGAACTCGTTGAGCTGTTTGGGTTTGTCGATGACCTGCGTGTCGCGCTCACTGATGTGAATGACTTTCACGCCGAGCGCTTGGGCGATTTTCGGCCAGTTTTCCGCCTGCAAATATTTCTGCAAATTTTCAGCGCGCGCGTCTGGAGGCCGGTCTTGCAGTAATTTATTGGCAATATCGACCAGCGCGACTTTGACGAAGTGCGACACCAGCCCAGGATTAGCGCCGTGATCGATGACCGCCGAGGGGCCTTTTTCTTTCCAGCTGGCCAGCATCTCGCGGATCTGCATCTGGCGGTAGTAGAGCGTGCGTTTCTGCGGGGAGGTGTTTTCCGCGCTAGCGTAAGGATCCCACTCCTCGACGGAAGTATTGACGTAACGGACATTGTGTTCATGGCACCATTGCAAAATAGTGTTGCAGTCGATATTCCAGGCTAGATCGATAATTATGTCGCCGCCGCCGACGTACTCGGCCAATTTGCTACTGATATTTTCTTTGGTCACGCGGTCTTTTTTGAAATTGACACCGGCCTGAATAATATCGGCAATCGCTTCAGTTTTGTCAGTGAAATCAATGACGGTTATTTTATGCGGCGGCATTTCCAGATGTTTGACGAGCAGGGGCAAAAAACACTGCGCCACACCGCCGCAACCAATAACTAAAATTTTTCCGTCAAACTTTATTTTCAATTATTTCACTTCCTTTGAACTTTCTAAAAATAAAAAACAAGGAAATTTTCTTAGAACTCTAAGAAAATTTCCCCATGTGCGAAAAATTAACATATTTTGCCGACGATAGCAAGGAAAATTTTCGCGGATTAATTAAATTTTTGCCAAAATTTCGCGGGCGTCAGATCCAGGCCGTCAATGATCTTCAATAGCGTGTCCAGCACTGGCGAGGATACGCCTTTCTCGATGCGCATTAATACGGCCACATCAAGACAGGACTCATAGGATAATTTATGCA
>JAIRWS010000047.1 GCA_031268855.1 Candidatus Margulisiibacteriota bacterium
CAGCTTGGGAAGCTGACACTCTACCAACTGAGTTAAGCCCGCATAACAAAAAATATTATATCCTGTAGCTGACACTCTACCAACTGACTCGAACTTAACAAGCCTGCGAAACAGGCGACGTGAAGTGAGGCCAAGCCGCTGGCTCGGTCAGCCAGCGACACTTCCTCGGTGGCTTGAGGCCACTCTCGGTCGCAAGGCCACGTTAGTGGCCGACGTTAGTTAAGCCCGCGCCTTTTTAATTATAGCGTATATCATTTCAAGTGTAGAGTATTTGCGGGCGGCGTGTGTTAAAATTTTAGCGATGCTGATTTCGTTATATCTGGAAAACTACGCCCTGATCGGCCAGCAGACCATCGAATTTGCCGAGGGGTTCAATGTCATCACTGGCGAAACCGGCGCGGGTAAGTCGATCATCGTCAATGCGCTGGCGCTCATCATGGGCGAGCGGGCTTCCGCGGATTTTATCAAGGCCGGCAAACAGCGCGCGATACTGGAAGCGGTTTTTGACATTCGCGGGCGACACCTTGACGGATACACCGGCGACGATGTGCTGATCATCACGCGGGAAATTTCGCTCAACGGCCGGAATCTGATCAAGATAAATCACCGCGTCGTCACGCAGGCTGAGTTAAAAAAAGTTTCGCGCTATCTGATCGACATTCACGGCCAGCATCAGCACCAGATACTGATCGATCCGGAAAATCATCTGGAAATACTTGATCTTTTTACCGTCAGCAAACTTCGCGGGGCTGTGCGGGAAATTTTCGGCAAATACCACGCGGTCAAAAAAGAATATGCTTTGCTGCTACAAAACCGCGACATGCGGCAGGAAGAAAAAGATTTTTTTAATTTTCAACTGGCCGAGCTGGAAGGCGCTAATTTACAGGCCGGAGAATATACCGAATTAAAAGCGGAAAAAAACCGGCTGGATTCTTTTACGGAAATTGCCGAAACCGTGCGCGGCGTCTCGGAAAAAATCACCAGCCTGAGAGACGGCCTGCGTTACAATAAAAGCAAATTGGCGCAGATCGCCGGCAAAGAAACCGCGCTGCAAAATCTGGCGGACAAAGCCGAAACGCTCAGTCTGGATTTTGAGGATTTTCACGACAGCCTGGCCGCTTATGAAAACAATCTGGAATTTTCACCGCAAAGATTGGACGAGCTCAATGAGCGGCTGGATCTGCTGAACAAACTTAAACGCAAGCATCTCAAGCAGCTTGAGGAAGAAGACGTTTCGTCCCTGCTGATCAAAAAACGCGACCAGCTAAAAACACTGCTGTCGGGGCTGGCAGACACGGATGACCGGCTGGCTCAGCTGGAGAAAAATCTAGCGGCGGCGGAAAAAGAATATTTGCAGGCCGCCGGTGAATTGTCCGAACACCGGCAAAAAGCCGCTGCGGAGCTGGAGCAAAAAATCAGCGGCGCTCTGCAGGCTCTGCGTATGCCGCGCGCTCAATTTAAAATAAATTTCCAGCGCGGCAATTATTCAATCGATGGCCTGGATAGCGTGGAGTTTCTCATCTCGGCCAATGCTGGCGAGCCGGTCAAACCGCTGGCTAAAATTGCTTCGGGCGGTGAGATTTCGCGCGTCATGCTGGCTATCCGCAAAATTTTAGCCGAACAAGACCAGAGCTCCGCGATGATCTTTGATGAAATAGACGCCGGCATCGGCGGTGAAACTGCGCTAGCTATCGCGGAAGCCATACACAGCATTGCGCGCAAACATCAGGTCATCTGCATCACGCATCTGGCGCAGATTGCGGCGCGCGCCGATCATCATCTGCGTGTGGAAAAATCCGCCACGGCCAACACTACCGCTGTGACTATCCTGCCGCTGGATAAAACCGCCCGCGAGGTAGAAATTACCCGTATGCTCTCCGGCAAAATGACGGAGAGCGCCGCCGCTCACGCACAGGAATTGCTAGAACACGGCAAGGGCGGCGGACAGCCCGGCGCCGCCGCCCACGCACAGGAGCTGCTGGAGCAGGCGTAAGGAGTATGAAAAATGTCGTTAATCAATATCAGCAATTTAACTTTCGCCTATGAGGGCAGCCCTGAAAATATTTTTGAAAACGTCTCTTTTGCCATAGACACAAACTGGAAACTCGGCTTTATTGGGCGCAATGGTCGCGGCAAAACAACTTTTCTGAAATTGCTGCTGGGGCAGTATGCTTACCGCGGGCAGATCAACGCGGCGGTTGATTTCACTTATTTTCCCTACACGGCGCGGGACAAAAATCAAACAGCGCTGGACACGGCGGCAGAGATCTACCCTGACTATGAACTTTGGCGGCTGGAAAAAGAATTGTCTCTTTTAAATCTTGACGCGGACATCCTGGCCAGAACTTTCGGTTCTTTGAGCAGCGGCGAACAAACCAAAATTCTGCTGGCGGTTTTATTCCTCAAAGAAAATAATTTTCTGCTCATCGACGAGCCGACCAATCATCTCGACCTTGAGGCGCGGGAAGTTGTGGCGCGGTACTTGAACCGCAAAAAAGGATTCATTCTCGTTTCGCATGACCGGCATTTTTTGGACTCCTGCATCGACCATGTGCTGGCGATCAACCGCGCCAGTATTGAGGTGCAGCGCGGCAATTTTTCCTCGTGGTGGCAGAATAAAACGCAGCAAGACAATTTTGAGCTGGCTGAAAATGCCAGGCTAAAAAAAGATATTCGCCGCCTGCAGGCAGCGTCCCGACGTCTGGCCGGCTGGTCAGACAAAACCGAACGCGGCAAACAGCAGATCGACAGAGGCAGCGGCGCGGCTTACGACAAGGGCTTCATCGGCCACAAAGCCGCCAAAATGATGCAGCTCGCCAAGAACGCCGAGCGGCGCCAGGAAAACGCGCTGGCGGAAAAAGCCAGCCTGCTCAAAAATATCGAGACCGCCGCGGATCTGAAACTGCGGCCGCTGGCATTCCAGCAAAGTCCGCTAATTACAGCGCAAGACCTGTCTATCATTTACACAGACAAGCCGGTTTTCACTAAATTAAATTTTACCCTGAGCGCCGGTGAGAGAATACACTTGCAAGGCCGCAACGGCTGCGGCAAATCCAGCCTGCTAAAATTAATTCTGGGTGCGAAAATAAAATATTCTGGCGAATTAAAAATTCCGCCCGGTCTCAAAATCTCTTATGTCACGCAGGACACAACGCATCTGCGCGGCGGGCTTAAAGACTATATAGAACAATGCCAGCTGGACGAAAGTTTATTCAAAGCAATATTGCGCAAATTAGATTTTAGCCGCGGGCAGTTTGCAAAAGAGCTGCAGGATTTCAGCGGCGGCCAAAAGAAAAAAGTTCTGCTGGCGCGCAGTTTGTGCGAGAGCGCGCATGTTTACATCTGGGACGAACCGCTCAACTTCATTGACGTGCTGTCACGGATGCAGATCGAAGATCTAATTCTTCAATATCAGCCGACCCTGCTTTTCGTCGAGCATGATAAGGTGTTCGCGGAAAAAGTGGCAACACG
>JAIRWS010000048.1 GCA_031268855.1 Candidatus Margulisiibacteriota bacterium
GAGCAGGTGCAGGTATTTGTGAACGCCGCGCTGAACGCCAGAGCGGAAGCCATGAATCTACAGCGGCAATGGTGGAATGAAATATTCGCCAAGTATCCACAGTTGCCGAAAGACAAAAATGTCTTTGTGGATTTTGACACGTGTGACTTTTACCTGAACTTAACAAGCGATAGCGAAGTTAAGTGAGTCGAACTTCACAAGCGCCACAGGCGCGACGTGAAGAGAGACCCACAAGCATACGAAGTATGCGCCGTGTGAGCCAGCCGCTGGCCCGGTCAGCCAGCGGCACTTCTGCGGCAACTTGAGGTTGCACGCAGTCGCAAGGCCGCGCAGCGCGACGTTCTAGTGCGGATAGGGCAGTAAAAAAAATACTTACTAGCTCCTTTTTATCCGCCGAATATCTTTTTGGATCTGTTTTTGCAGAGCGGGCAGGTCTTTAAATTTGATGATCGGCCGCAAATATTCCTGCAAAAATAAAGTGGCTTTCTGGCCGTAAAGATCGCCGCTGAAATCCGGCAAATGCGCTTCGATGGCGTTATTGCCGATAAATATCGCGGCAGTGTGAAGTTTGTTTTGGACGCTGGCTTCGCCGCGGTACACGCCGTCGCGGGGCACGAGTTTTTGCGGACAATCCAGCCGGAGATTGATCGTCGGCGCGCCCAGCCGGCGGCCGAGCCGTTTGCCACGGACTACTTTGCCGCTGAGCTGATAATCGCGTCCCAGCAGTTTATTGGCCTCTGCGATTTTGCCGTCAGACAAATAGGCGCGTATCGTCGAGCTGCGGACGGCGGTTTTTTGGTAAACATATTCAGGAATTTCCGTAACCGTGATTTTGTATTTTCGGCCTAATTTTTTAAGCAAAGCAAGGTTGCCTTGCCGCTGCCAGCCGAAATGAAAATCGTGTCCGACAATAATTTCTGTGGGTTTATATTTTTTCTGGAGCCAGATAATAAATTTTTCCGGTGTGAGACGGGCGTGGCGTGGCGTAAATTTAAATTCCGCCAGATTGCCGAGCAGGTCTCTTTTTTCCGCGGGCGTGGTCAGCAGCTCAATGTCCGGGTTGGGATGCGGCGTGATGGTCAAAACCAGATGCGCTTTTTCAATGACCTTTTGGTGGCCGCGGTGCACGCCGTCAAAAACGCCGATAGCTATTTTCATTGGCGGCTGCCCCGCGGAATGATGCAGTCCGCGCTCAATTTATACACGCCGATCCTGGTTCTGATTAATTTAGACATATATGCGCCGGTGCCCATTTTTGCGCCGATATTGTAACACAGGACACGGATGTATGTGCCTTTGGAACAAACGATGCGCAGTCTGGCTTTGTCTGGCGGCAGGAAATCGAGCAGGGCCAATTCTTTGATCTCAATTTCTTTAGCCGGCCGTTCCACTTCAAGGCCTTGTCGCGCCAGTTCATACAGTTTTTGGCCGCGCACCTTGACCGCGGAATACATCGGCGGTGTCTGCTTTTGTTTGCCGATAAAACTGTTTAAAATTGGCTGCAGTTTGTTTTTTTCTATGCTGACATTTTGCCTTGCTAATATTTTTCCCTCGCTGTCGCCGCTGTCCGTGACTATGCCGAAAGTTATTTCGCAGAGGTATTCTTTTTCCTGGCCGGTCAGCTGTTCTAATTGTTTGGTGTATTCCCGTCCGACAGCGACCAGCAATAATCCTTCCGCGGCCGGATCGAGCGTGCCGGCATGGCCAACTTTGCGCGTGGCGCAGCGGCGCTTGACCCAGTTTACCACGTCATAAGAAGTCCAGCCGGGCGGTTTATGAAAAGAATAAATCCCGTTCTCAAAAAACATTTTTATATTATACAGTATCTACTTGACAGACCAGCATTTTTCGTATTACAATAAATATATGGATTATGAGTGGGACGCCAAGAAAAATCTGGCAAATGTTGGAAAACATGGGTTTGATTTTCGATTGGCCGCGGAAGTGTTTGAAAGCAATACAATAACTATTGAGGATATGCGCAAAGATTATGGAGAAAAAAGATTAAATACTTTTGGTCTGTGGAACAGCAATATAGTTGTGGTTATAACTCATACGAACAGACACGGAATTATCAGAATAATTTCGTTCAGGCGGGCAAATAAAAAAGAAAGGAATATTTACTATGAATATTATAAGAATGAATAGCGCGAGAATGAAAAAAAGCGTTACGGCGGCGATGCTAAAAAGAGCTAAACAGGCTGCTGGACGCGAGCCGAATATGACCGACCCAGACGCGCCGGATCTGTCCAGTCTTTTATCTGTCGAAGTGAAACGACGCAGAGGCCGTCCGGTAAAAGAAATTAAAAAAGGCGTTCTTTCTTTGCGGTTGGCCACGCCTTATATAGATAAACTGAGAAACAATGGTAAAGGCTGGCAGACACGCCTGCGCGAATATGTGGAGCAGGGCATTGAGGCCGGTGCTTTTTTGCGTTAGTCTATCCGTTTAGCGGCTGTGCTGTAGACCGTTGATTTGGCGCGCTGGCGCGCTTTTTTGCCGCGTACCTGAGGATCAGAGAGTGTTTTTGAATGTTTGGCCGTCAATCTCCTGCTCAAGAAAAAACGCTGCTGAAAATCGGGAAATAGGTTATAATACTGGCATAAATTCAGCAAAGGAGTTTTTATGCAATTCATTATTTTCGGTTTGTTTTTGATTGTGGCGCTGGTTTTGGTTTCGATCAAGCAGATCAATCAATACGAGCGCGGCCTGCTTTTTTCTTTTGGCCGGTTTACAAAAATTTTGGAGCCGGGCTGGCGGCTGGTGCTGCCGGTAATCCAGTCTTTTGAAAAAGTGGACATTCGCACCAAAGCGGTCGATGTGCCGGAGCAGGATGCGATCACGCGCGACAATGTATCGATCAAGATCAACGCCGTGATTTATTACAAAGTTTTTGACGCGGGCAGAGCGATTATCGAGGTCGAAAATTTTTATTATGCTGTGAGCCAGCTGGCGCAGACTACCATGCGCAACGCTGTCGGCTCGGTGACACTCGATGAGCTTTTGACCGACCGCGAAAAAGTTTCCCAGGAAATTTGTTCGATCATCGACAAACTGACCGACCCGTGGGGCATCAAGGTCGAAAATGTGGAATTAAAAGACATTACGCTGTCTGAGGAAATGAAGCGCGTCATCGCCAAAGTTGCGGAAGCCGAGCGGGAAAAGCGCGCGGTCATCACCAAAGCCGCTGGCGAGGTTGAGGCTTCGGAAAATCTGGCCAAAGCTGCCGCGCTCATGAGTAGCGCAGCCCGAATGGTTTACTCCAGCTCTGCAGATCACGTCTATTTTTGACAGTATTCCGGGTCTGGTCTGGAATGGCGGCAGGCCGGATATTGGAGGAGCGGTGTCTTTTGCGGAGCTGAGACAAAGGGTAGCATTTTTTAACCAAAAAAATATAGGCGTGTATTTTACTTTTTCTAATCTTTTATTGTCCGAGAAACATTTGACTGACAAAGATTGTAATCAGGTGCTGGCCGCTTTTACCAATCCGCTGAACGGCTGTATTGTCGCTTCTGATTTATTAGTCAAACATATTCGGCAAAATTATCCGCAGTACCGGCTTATCCTTTCCGTAGCCAAAACAACCGAACCGCAGTTTGACGAAGCGGCATTATTGAAAGCAACTGGCGAATACGATCTGGTGGTGTTTCCGGCGAGATTTAATCGAGAAGTGGATTTTTTAAAACACTTTCCGGCGGAGAAGATAGAATTAATTGCTGATGAAATTTGTCCTAAAAATTGTCCTTATATT
>JAIRWS010000049.1 GCA_031268855.1 Candidatus Margulisiibacteriota bacterium
GTGCGCGCAGAGGGACTTGAACCCCCAAGGATCGCTCCGCCAGATCCTAAGTCTGGTGCGTCTGCCAATTCCGCCATGCGCGCAAACACTGTAAAAAATAATACCATTTCTTATATAATAAAACCAACCTGCTGTTTGGAGAATGTAAATTAAGCTGGCACGCCTGCGCGCGCATTGAAACACGCGCTTGGCAGCCCTAAGGAGAATCGAACTCCTGTTAACGGCTTGAAAAGCCGCTGTCCTAACCACTAGACGATAGGGCCGTAAAGGAGCGCCTATTTTAACATATTGTCTTTTTTTGTTACAACGCGCCGCGGTTCTGGCTGAGATTACAGCTCTATATTATCGATCAACCGCGTAGCCTCAACATACGCCGCGATTAAAATGACCGTCTGGCCGGGCAAGTATTCAGCCAGCGTGGACAGATCGTCACGGCGCAAGATCTCAATGTAGTTTACCAAAATACCCGGCGCGGCCTGCAGCGTCCGCCAGACCGCCAGCTTGACCTCGTCCAAACTTTTACCCTGCCGCAAAAGCTCCGCGCCAAATTTCAGACTGAAATACAGCGCTGGCGCGCGCCGCCTTTGCTCCGGCGACAAATAGCTATTACGCGAAGACAGAGCCAGTCCGTCCGGCTCGCGCACGATCGGACAGGCGACTATCTCGACCGGATATTTTTCTGTCTCGGTCATTTTTTGCACGACCCGTAACTGCTGATAATCTTTCAAGCCGAAAAAAGCTTTGTCGGGACGCACCAGATCGAAAAGCCGCGCGACTACCGTTACTACTCCGTCAAAATGTCCCGGGCGCGCCACACCGCAGGCCGCGCGGCACAGGCTCTCGTCCGCGCGCCGCAGCCGCGCCGGTTTGTCCGGCGGATATATTGTGTCCACGTCAGGCGCAAATAAAATATCCGCGCGCGCGGCAGACAGCAACTCCTCATCGCGCGTCAGGTCGCGCGGGTATTGGGCATAATCCTCGCCAGGGCTGAATTGTTTAGGATTAACAAAAATTGAAACGACCACGGCGCCGCATCTGGTTTTGGCCTGCTCGACCAGTGCCAGATGCCCGGCATGCAGACAGCCCATAGTCGGCACGAAACCAATAGTCTGGCCATTTTTTTTCAACTCGGAAATTTCAGCGGTCAGCTCAGCCGCGGTTTTGACGATCAGCATTTATGGCAAAAACCGCACGATAGCCCAGAAAATGACGGCTAAAACCACGGCCAGGATTTTTAACTGCAAATTATTGGTCACTATTTTCAGCATTTTCTTTCCCGTTTTCCTCCGCTTTGCGCAGATTCTTTTTTTCCTCTTCTTTTTTCTTGATATCACACATTATACACAATTTTTGCGTTTCGCCGGTGGATTTATTTTTACGCTCGACCAGAAACGCGCCGCACGCTGGACAATTTTCTTTGAGCGGCCTGTCATTGCAGGTAAAGGTACATTCGGGATAACCGGTGCAGCCGTAAAAAACCTTGCCTTTGAAACGCCCTTTGCTGCCCTTGCGCTCCACGATCCCGCCGCCGCACAGCGGACACTGCACATCCTCAATTATTTTAGGTATCGATTTAGTATTGCGGCATTCGGGAAATCCCGTGCAGGCAATAAAGTCGCCAAAACGGCCGGACTTAATGACCATCGGCTTGCCGCACTTTTCGCAAATCTCGTCGGTCGGCCGGTCTTTGATGCGCATGTCTTCCATGTTTTTTTCCGCGGCGGTGATGTCCTGCTCAAACGGCAGGTAAAAAGCGCCGAGCATTTTTTGCCAATCCTGCTGGCCTTCTTCCACTTCATCGAGTTCCTGTTCCATGCCCGCCGTAAATCCCGCGTCCACAATCTTGGGGAAATGCCGCTGCATTTGCTTGTCCACGGTGAGCCCCAATTCGGTCGGCGCCAGCGCCATGCCCTGCTTATCCACGTAGGCGCGCGTCTGCAAAGTGCCGATGACCAGCGCGTAAGTAGCAGGACGGCCGATACCCAGCTCTTCCATTGTTTTGACCAGCGACGCCTCGGTATAGCGCGGCGGCGGCTGGGTAAAACACTGCTGCGCGTCGACAGCTTTTACTTCTAAGACCTCGCCCTCGCTTATTTCCGGCAAAAGCGCGGCTTCTTCGCCGGAATTTTTATCCTCGTCCAGACCGTATACTTTCAAAAAACCCAACTCTTTGATGACCGAGCCAGTCACTTTCAGCAAATAATCCCCCGCCTGTATTTCGATCGAAGTCTGATCGTAAACCGCTGGTATCATCTGCGAAGCCGTAAAACGCCGCCAGATCAGCGTGTAAAGTTTTAATTGATCCGGCGTCAAATAAGGCGTCAGCGACTCCGGCGTCCGCGCCACCGCGGTCGGACGGATCGATTCGTGCGCGTCCTGCGCGGACTTGCTCTGCCGGTAAGTGTTGGGTTTTTCCGGCAAAAATCCCGCGCCGAAATTACCGCCGATAAAATCCCGCACCTCAGCCAGCGCCTGCTCAGCGACGCGCGTCGAATCCGTGCGCATGTAAGTTATCAAACCGGTTTGGCCGTCGCCGCTATCCACGCCCTCGTACAATGTCTGCGCGATCAGCATAGTCCGGCGCGTGTTAAAACCCAGCTTATTCGCGGCTTCCTGCTGCAGCGTGCTCGTAATGAACGGCGCCTTAGGATTTTTGCGCCGCTCGCTGCGCTTGACATTGGCCACTCTCGACTCGCTGGACAGGATAACCCGCTTGATCTTCTCCGCAACCGCCGCGTCGGGCACAATAAAATCCTGAACTTTCTCCACGGTGTTAAAAACTTTAGCCTTAAAAACCGCGTCCTTTTGATACTGCGCTTCGATATTCCAGTATTCCTGCGGCACAAATTGCTTGATCAATTCCTCGCGCTCGCAAATAAGGCGCATGGCGGCAGACTGCACGCGTCCGGCGGAAAGCCGCGGCTTCACTCTTTTCCAGAGCAGCGGCGAGATCTTGTAACCGACCAGCCGGTCTAGCAAACGCCGCGCCTGCTGGGCGTTGACCCGATTCATGTCGATAGTCCGCGCTTTTTGAAAAGAAGCCAGCACGGCGTTTTTGGTAATCTCATTGAATTCGATGCGTTCAAATTTTTCCGGCGGCAGCTTGAGCGCCTGTACCAAATGCCAGGCTATCGACTCGCCCTCGCGGTCAGGGTCAGGCGCCAGAAAAATTTTTTCAGCTTTGGCGGCGTACTGTTTTAATTCTTTGACCAGCTGATTTTTGCCTTTGATAATACAGTAACTCGGCTCAAAATTATGCTCAATGTCGACCGCCAGGCGGCTTTTGGGCAGATTGCGCAAATGCCCCATTGAGGCCACCACTTTATAATCTTTGCCCAGATATTTTTCCAGAGTTTTAGACTTAGCCGGCGATTCGACGATCACCAGATACTTATACGCCATGCGCTAACCCCCGTATATACTTTATAAGGAATTTCCGCCGCTTGTCAAGCCGCGGGGTTGTGTTAGCTGGCATTGCATAATCTCGATCAATTGGAGGCGTGGCCGAGGGGTCGATAGCGCTATTGACAGTTAATTTCAACGAATGTTAAATTGAACAAAAGTTTATTGACATCAAATATCAATATGTCAAAGGAGTACCCCGATGCAGCTAACTGAACTGGGCAAAAAAGAGAAAGTCCGTATCGTCAAAATCAACCGACAGGGACGCACGGACATCGCGGTGCGGTTGACCGATATGGGGCTGGTCAAAGGCGTTCAGCTGGAGCTGATCCGCCGCGCACCGCTGGGCGATCCGCTGGAGATCAAGACTGGCAATTTTCTTTTGCTTTCGCTGCGGCGCGAAGAGGCCGAAATTATCGAGGTGGAAAAGCTATGAAAAAACCGGAAAGCAAAAAAATATTGGTCGCGCTGGCCGGTAATCCCAATAGCGGCAAGACTTCGCTTTTTAACAGCATTGTCGGCACGCATCTCAAGGTCGGCAATTATCCGGGGGTCACGATCGAGAAAACCGAAGGCGCGCTCAAATACGGCGGCTACAAAATAATTTTCGTCGATCTGCCGGGCACTTATTCGCTCTCGCCTTATTCGCCGGAAGAAGTCATCACGCGCAATTTTATCGTCGAGGAAAAGCCCGATGTCGTGCTGAATGTTGTGGACGGCACCAATCTGGAGCGCAATCTGTATCTCACCACGCAGATCATGGAGCTGGGCGCCAACATGCTTATCGCGCTCAATATGTACGACGAAGTTTTGCAACAAGGCACCAAAATTGACTTCAAGCATTTGCAGAAAATGCTCGGCTGTCATATCGTCCCGACCATTGCCACGCGCAAAGACGGCCTCGACAAGCTGCTGGAGCATATCGTTAAAATACACGAGCGGAAAATCATCATTGCCAAAAACAAACTGGTCTACGACCCGCAGGAAAAAGATCCGGCGGTTTTGGCGGAAAGCCGCTATGCTTTCATCAACGGCGCGGTCAAGGAAACCGTCGAATATCTCGACAAGCCGCTCAAAACAATTACGGACTGGATCGACGCTGTTTTTATCAATCGGCTGCTGGGCATTCCGATTTTCCTGTTTATCATGTGGGCGATTTTTCAGCTGACTTTCAAGCTCGGCGAATATCCGATGGGCTGGATCGAGTCCGTGATCGTTTTTCTCAGCGAGTTTGTTTCCGGCGTTTTGCCGGAAGGCTGGTTCTCCTCTCTGCTGGTCGACGGCATCATCGCCGGGGTAGGCGGCGTAATCAGTTTCCTGCCGAATATTTTGCTGCTCTTTTTGGGCATTTCTTTTTTGGAAGCGACTGGCTACATGGCGCGCGCGGCTTTTGTTGTGGATAAACTCATGCACAAGATCGGGCTGCACGGCAAATCTTTTATTCCCATGCTGACCGGTTTCGGCTGTTCGGTGCCGGCTTTCATGGCCTGCCGCACGCTCAAAAATCCCGCCGACCGCATCACCACCATGCTGATCATTCCCTTTATGTCCTGCGGCGCTAAACTGCCGGTGCATTTGCTGCTCATCGGCGCGTTTTTTCCAGAACATATGAGCGGCAATGTGCTGTTTGGCGTTTACATGTTCGGAATTCTGATGGCGCTGCTGTCCGCTTTTTTCTTAAAGAAATTTTTATTCAAGGGCGAGTCCGAGCCTTTTGTCATGGAGCTGCCGCCTTACCGCGCGCCGACGTTTTCTTATCTGCTGATCCAGATGTGGATCAAAGCCCAGCTCTATCTTAAAAAAGCCGGCACGATCATTCTGCTGGTGTCGGTCATCATGTGGGGGCTGACAACTTTCCCGTCCCTGCCGGAAGATCATCCGGGCGAAATGTCGCAGATCGAATACAGTCTGGCGGGACGCGCCGGCAAGCTCATTGAACCGGTGATCAAACCGCTGGGCTTTGACTGGAAGATCGGCATTGCGCTGGTGAGCGGCGTGGCCGCCAAGGAAGTGGTAGTCTCCACGCTCGGCACGATCTACGCGCTGGACGACGCGGACATCGAAGACGAAGAAGCTACCGCTCTGAAAGACCGGATCAGCAGCGATCCTATCTTCACGCTGCCGACTGTTTTGGCGCTGCTGGTCTTTGTTCTGCTCTATGTACCGTGTCTCGCCGCAACCGCGGTCTTCCACAAAGAAGCCGGTAGCTGGCATTACACCGCCTTGTATTTTGGCTACACCTGCGGCGTAGCCTGGCTGGCCGCTTTTATAGTTCAGCGCCTCAGCTCTTTGTTTTTCTGATCAGGGAAAAGTTTGCCGCAGAGAAAATTCGCCGGTTTTTCGGCGGCTTAGCTTCATTGGATTAGGGCGCTTGCCCTGCTTTAAGAATTTAAACCCAGCGCTGAATCCACCGGCAGGGAAAAAATAACTCCTTCCGCTTTGGAAGCAATGCCGTGGGTCTGACTTACGGCCTGCATAATAGCTTCTTTTTTATCCCGCTTGGCCAGAATGATAATGACCTCTTTTTCTCCCTGCATCGAAACGCCTAAAAGTTTTACCGCGTTCTCGCTGGCCAACCCGCGGGCGTTTAACACCGTGCCGCCCCGAGCGCCGGCTTCTCTAGCAACGGTCATAAACTCGTCACTGTAACCCTGATTGACGATCGAAATAATAAGGTCGCTTCTGGTTGTTTCCATATTGGTTTCTCCTTTGCTTGTTAAATTTTTTATTCTCCTGCGTTTTTGCTGAAACCCCCTTAGGATAACTGTATTCAAGGCTGAAAGCGCCACCGTAAACGCAATGCCCGCGCCCAAACCGTGCGCATTAAGCTCCTCACGGATCGCCAGCAATAGCTCTGGCGCGCGCGCCTCCTGCTCAAGGCAAATCATCACCCCCTTATCCTCCGCGCCTACACCCAAAATATCAAGTATATTAGAGGTAGCCGTCCCCTTGCCTTTGCTGATGGAGTGAAATAAGACCGCTTTTTCTTGAAGCAGCTTCGAGATCAGCTGAACCTTGTCCCAGTTTACGATAACGACACAAAATTTCAGCGCCAGCGGCGTTTGGTCTGGAACGCTCTTTGTTTCCGCGTGAAAAAAAGGAACCTTTAACGGCAGTTTTACCCTTAAGCCGCCGGATTTTGCTTCAGCCATAAACAACCTCCTCATACAGCGTGATATGGCTAATTTCTTCAGGAGTGAGTGTGGACAGCACCTCAGCGTGTTTTTCCCTGAGAGCCGCGGCTTGTTTCTGTTTTTGCTGATAAATAAGCCCCATTATCTGGATAACAAGAAGCGGTGTCATAGCGACCATAGCGACGATGCCAAAAGCATCTCGCATTATGTCACCGCCAACACCGGCACAGGCGCCGAGCGCCAGCGGCAGCAGAAATGTTGAGGTCATCGGGCCGGAGCAAACTCCGCCCGAATCAAACGCGATACCGGTAAAAATACGCGGCACAAAAAAAGTAAGGCTTAAAGCCAGGGCATACCCCGGAACCAGAATAAACAAGATGGGAATACCAGCGATAATTCTCAGCATCGTGATCCCCAAAGCCAGCGCCATGCCCACAGCCAGACCGGTGTACATCATTTTGCGGGTAATCGCCCCCTGGGTCACATCCTCAACCTGCTTGTTCAGCACATGGACAGCTGGCTCCGCCGCGACAATAAAATAACCGATCAGCACGCCGATCGGCACCAACATCCATTTAAGCTCCGAGCCGGCCAATTCACTGCCAAAAAGGTGCCCCACTGGAATAAAACCCACGTTGACGCCGGTGAGAAACAGCACCAGACCGAGAAACGTATAAACAAAGCCCACCGTAATACGCAGCAGCTGATGCTTTTGGTAGCGCCGCGTAATAACCTGAAACACCGTGAAGCACACGAGCAGGGCGGCCAGCGCAGTCGAAACCTCTTTGGCCATGTGCGGAAACTTTTTGATGAACGCCAGCGCTATGTCTCTGTCCGTGTAGGCGGCGAGCGCCGACGCATTGATCATCTCGCCTGCGTTGACATGGGTGACATTGTTGATCAGACCGAGCATTAATACCGCCAGAATAGGGCCAATGCTGCAGAGGGCAACAAAACCAAAACTGTCTTCCTGCGAACCTTTGTTGCCAAGCAAAGACGCCACGCCTACGCACATGGCCAGCATGAACGGCACGGTGATAGGCCCGGTGGTCACACCGCCAGAGTCAAAAGATACCGGGATAAAGGCATCGTTACCGGTAGCTAACATATACGCCGCGATACCGAAAGTGATCAGGTAAAAAAACCACAGCAGATTCCGTAAAGGAATGCCGGACAGCACCCGCAGCACCGCTATGGCCAGAAATACCCCCACGCCAACCCCCACGGTAATAATCAGCACCCAGATGCCGAGCGCCTGTTCAAGCTGTAGCGCGAGCACCATCAGATCCGGCTCGGCAATGGTAATAATGACCCCCATTATGAAACTAATGCAGAGCGCCAGGACCAAGCTGGACATTTTCGTGAGCTGCGCGCCGATACCTTCGCCCATAGGCGTCATAGCCATATCCGCGCCCAGAGTAAAAAAACCCATGCCGACAATCAGCAGAGCCGCTCCGCAGAGAAACATCAAAATGACGCTGCCCGGCATCGGCACCAGAACAACGCTGGCGATCAGCACGATAGCGGTAATGGGCAGTACCGCAGAAAAAGCTTCTTTTATTTTGGCCAATAACACTTTGTTCATAGAATATCTTTCGGGCTTCCCGCCGCCGGGAACAGCTTAGACATACTTAATTATACTATACCCAACCCAGGCCTGTCATTTCTCGCCCATTTCCGTCGTAGTGTAAACTCTGCCGTCATTTACATGATGCATTTTCCTCTCCGGAGTAACCATATATGAAATAGTATCGCCACAGAAACCAATGTTTGTGACTTCAAAAAACTCATTTTCATTTAATCTAATCTTTGTTGGTTTGCAAAAACGGATTGCCAAAATTGCACTATTATTTAAAATATTCAGCCCGCTCCAGGCGACAGTTTGAGAGGAAAAATAATATTTAGCCGCCATTTTGTCTCTGTAATTTGTTTTTAAATCGCGTTTTATAGCAGCAAAAACAGAAAAATTTCTCATCTCGATCCCACACGTAAACTTAATTATTTTGCAATATAACATGCTTATCATCCTTAATTTCGCCGGCAAATATTGCCGAACAGCGTTTTAGGCGGCCATACCTTACTTATATATATCGCAAGTATTTTTGATTAGTTGCAAAATAACTTTACTTATATCACAAAATTAACGATTTTATCCGGCACGATAATTTTTTTGACTATAGTTTTGCCGGCCAGATGTTTCTGCACCGCGGGATCGGCCAGCGCCAATTTTTCCAGCTCGTCCGGCGGCAGTCCTTTGGCTGTCTTTTGCGCGCCGCGGGCTCTGCCGTTGACAGAGAAAACTATCTCCACCTCGTCAGTCGTTAAATATTTTTCGTCGTATTCCGGCCATTTTTCCAGATGAATGGATGTTTGGTGTCCCAGTTTTTCCCAGAGCTCCTCGGCCAGATGCGGCGCGTAAGGCGCCAGTAGTTGCAAAAAAGCCTCGCCAGTTTTTCTGTCCAGCGTTTCCGCGCTCTGCGCCGCGTTGAGGAAAATCATTAGCTGGGAAATGCCGGTGTTGAAATTCAGCGAGTTGATGTCCTCGCCGACTTTTTTGATCGTCTGATGCAGGATTTTTAACAACTCCGCGTTCGGCCGCGCGTCCGCGATTTTTTTTGTCTCAAACAAATTCCAGGTTTTGTCCAAAAACCGCCGCACACCCAAGATACCTTTGAGCGACCACGGTTTGGACATTTCCAGCGGCCCCAAAAACATGATGTACAGGCGCAGAGCGTCCGCGCCGTATTCCTGGATCACGCCGTCGGGATTGACCACATTGCCTTTGGACTTGGACATTTTCTGGCCATCCTCCGCCAGGATCAAACCCTGATTGGTCAGGCGCTGAAAAGGCTCCGGCGTGGAGACCACGCCCAGATCGAACAAAACTTTGTGCCAAAAACGCGCGTACAGCAAATGTAGCACCGCGTGTTCCGCGCCGCCGATGTAGTGGTCGACTGGCAGCCAGTAGTCCAGCTTGCTTTTGTCCGCCAGCGCGGCCGGATTGCGCGGGTCGATGTAGCGCAGATAATACCAGCTCGACCCGGCCCATTGCGGCATGGTGTTCGTCTCGCGTTTGGCCGCGCCGCCGCATTGCGGACATTGGGTATTCACCCAGTCCACGATATTGGCCAGCGGCGATTCGCCGGTGCCGGTCGGTTCGTATTTGGCCACATCGGGCAGTTTGAGCGGCAGCTGGTCTTCCGGCACGGCCACCGCGCCGCACCGCGGACAATGTACCAGCGGTATCGGCTCGCCCCAATATCTCTGCCGCGCAAAAACCCAATCGCGCAACTTATAATTAACCGTTTTTTTGCCAAAACCTTTGCGCTCCAGATCGGCGGTAATTTTTTCCTTGAACTCCGCGCTGGTCAGTCCGTCATATTCGGCGGAGTTTGTCGCTTTGCCGTCCTCACCAAATATTGTAATGACCGGAATATTATATTTTTGGGCAAAAGCCAGATCACGCTCGTCATGCGCGGGCACAGCCATGATCGCGCCGGTGCCGTAAGAGATCAAAACATAATCAGCCACCCAGACCGGGATCTTCGCGCCATTGACCGGATTGACAGCAAAAGCTCCCGTGAACACGCCGGTTTTGTCTTTTTCCAGATGCGCGCGCTCCAGATCGCTTTTGAGTCTGGTCTGCCGGACGTATTCGTCCACTTGAGCCTTTTGCTCCAGCGCGGTAATTTTCTCCAGCAGCGGATGTTCTGGCGCAATGACCATAAAAGTCGCTCCGTACAATGTATCAGGCCGCGTGGTAAAAATTTTTAGTTTTTCCGTCAGGCCGTCGAGCGCGAAATCCACTTCCGCGCCGATACTTTTTCCTATCCAATTCCGCTGCATCAATTTTATCGGCTCCGGCCAGTCCAACAAGTCGAGGTCATTGAGCAGACGCTCGGCATAGGCCGTGATACGGAGCATCCACTGGCGCATATCTTTTTTGACCACCGCGCCGCCGCAGCGTTCGCAGACACCGTCTTTTACCTCTTCATTGGCAATGCCGGTCTGGCAGTTTTCGCACCAGTTGATCGGCATATTGGCTTCATAGGCCAGCCCTTTTTTGTGCAGCTGCAAAAATATCCACTGCGTCCATTTGTAATATTCCGGATCGGTCGTGTCGATCTCTCTGTCCCAGTCATAAGAATAACCCAGCGCCTGAATTTGCCGCCGGAAAGTTTCGATATTTTTCTGCGTCGAAAGCGAGGGATGCGTGCCAGTTTTGATGGCGTAATTTTCGGCGGGCAGACCGAAAGCGTCCCAGCCCATCGGGTGCAAAACGTTAAAGCCATTCATGCGTTTGTAGCGGCAGAGAATATCCGAAGCCGTGTAGCCCTCGGGGTGCCCCATGTGAATACCCGCGCCGGACGGATAAGGGAACATATCGAGACAATAAAACCGCTTGTCTTTGGGAAAGGAATTATCTTCCGTGGCTTTGTATAATTTGGCTTCCGCCCATTTTTTCTGCCATTTTGGCTCGATAGTCAGGTGAGCGTAACGGTCGGACATAAGGAAACTTTAACAGTTTATGGATTAACACGCAACGAAACGATGCTGTTTTAAAGGGACAGGCGCCGGGTGCGAATTTTCTATATTCTTTTATATTCTTTGGCTTATCTTTAACTCTCTGTTTGGTGATAGAATAAGTATATTTCGAAAAATGGAGCTGATAATACGAAATATGCCGCAGAATACAGACCTAAAGTTCTTTACTAATGAACCAAATGCGACCCTGCTGGACAGGTTCAGAAAATCGCTGAAGTTTGTGCGGTATTTTGATATTCTAGTAGGTTATTTCCGGGTTAGCGGTTTTTATAATTTATATAAAGAATTTGAGACGATAGATAAGATCAGGATTCTGGTCGGACTTAATGCAGACAAAAAAACTTATGACATCATCGAAGAAACCAGAAATCCAAACCAGCTAAATTTTTCTGCTAGTAAAAATTTAAAAACACGGGCAGACATAATGCTGTCTGACGAAATGGAAGAGGCTGAGGAAACCAGTGCAGTGGAGTTTGGTGTAAGAAAATTCATTGAGTATCTGCAAAATAAAAAAATAGAAATAAGGGCTTATCCCAGCAGAGACATCCATGCCAAAGTATATGTGAGTCGTTACGATTCTGGTAAACACGATGGTTTTGGTTCAGTAATTACTGGCTCCAGCAACTTCTCTGAAAGCGGACTGATCACACAGCGTGAGTTTAACGTGGAGTTAAAAGATTCAGCAGATGTAAAGTTTGCTCTGGAGCAATTTGAAAAACTCTGGACTGAATCAATAGATGTGTCTGTTGAATATGTAAATACACTTTCTAATAAAACATGGATCAATGACCAGCTCACGCCTTATGAGCTGTATCTAAAATTCCTGTATGAATATTTTGTGGAAGATATTAGCGCCGACCAAGACATACAGAAATATTTACCAGACGGATTTAAGACCTTGAAATATCAAGATCAGGCGGTAATCTCCGCTAAGAAAATTTTAGAAGCCTACAATGGAGTGTTTTTGGCGGATGTTGTTGGTTTAGGCAAAACATTTATAGCCGCTTTGTTAGCCCAGCAGCTCAATGGCAAGATACTTATAATCTGTCCGCCTGTTTTGCAGGATTATTGGAACGAAGTGTTTTTCAATTTTGGCATTAGATCATATAAGGTTGAATCGCTCGGTAAACTGGAAGCCATCTTAAATAATGGCGTGGAGAATTATGACTATATTTTCATTGATGAAGTTCATAGATTCAGGAACGAATTAACTCAGGCCTATGATTTACTGCACCAAATTTGCTATGGCAAAAAAGTAGCGCTAATCTCGGCGACCCCTTTGAATAACACCATAAACGATATACTGGCTTTGTTAAAATTGTTCCAGAATGGCAGAAGCTCCAGCATACCTGCCGTACCAAATTTAGAAAACTTCTTTGGCAAATTGAGAGCTAAACTAGATAAATATAAAAAGACCGACCCTGAGTATCTACCTCTAGTTAAAGAAGTTTCTGCGGAAATACGGGATAAAGTCTTAAAGCACGTTATGGTCAGGAGAACCAGAAAAGAAATTGTTAAATATTTCAATTCTGATTTTACGCAGCAAAACCTGCGGTTTCCAGAACTGACCGAGCCGCGGCAGATCGCCTATTACTTTGATAAAGAGACTAATGCTGCTTTTAATAAAACTATTAAATATCTTATAGGCTTTACCTATGCCAGATACAAACCTCTAACCTATTTGAAAGAAGGTCTGGAAGAATTCGAACTGCAGCAGCAAAGAAATATGATGGGTTTTATGAAGGGCATTTTGATCAAAAGACTGGAAAGCAGTTTTCAGGCCTTTCGTCTGACGGTGGCTAGATTTATTGATTCTTACTCTGCTTTTATTAAGGCTTATAAGCAGGGTTATGTTTTCTTCGGAGAAAAAATCCGCTTGCAGGATTATGAAGATTATGACAATGATGAAGAGTTGCTAAAGCTCATTGAAAGCGGCAAAGTGCGACAAATTGCCGCAGATAAATTTAAGGTGGATTTTATTAAAGACCTTGAGCATGATCTGGTCATACTAAATGAAATAAGAAAAATATGGCAAGCTGTAAAAGTTGATCCCAAGCTGGAACAATTTGTCGATAAATTGAAAAACGATACAGACTTAAAAAATAATAAATTGATCTTATTTACAGAATCCAAAGAAACTGCAGAATATTTATACCGTAGTCTGAACAAAACTTTTAGAGATAAAGTTATGTCCTTTGCCAGCAACGGCGGCCTCTATAAAGACGAGCAATTCAGCCCCAAAATAGCCAAAGACATAGTGCAGGAAAACTATGATCCCAATAACAAGACACACAAAGACGATATTAAGATACTCATTACGACTGATGTGCTGGCGGAAGGCATCAACCTGCATAGAGCAAATATCATTATCAATTATGACTTGCCCTGGAATCCGACCAGAGTCATGCAGAGAGTCGGTAGAATTAATCGCGTCGGCACAGAATATGCCGCTGTACATGTCTATAATTTTTTCCCGACAGAACAATCCAGCGAGCATATTTCTCTGGAGGCTAGTATCAAGGCCAAGATACAGGCTTTTCATGAAACGCTGGGTGAAGACTCTAAATATCTAACGGGCGAAGAAGCGCCGACTAGCCATGAGCTGTTTGGCGATGCTTTGTATAAACGCTTAAACAGCAAAGAATCGCTGGAAGATGAGAATAACTCTGAAGAATCTGAATTGGAATATTTGCGGGTCATTCAGGATATTAGAGACAAACAGCCTGAATTATTTGAGAAAATCAAACGCATACATAAAAAAGCCCGCTCTGCAAAAACTATAAAATCGGGAAAACAGGTTGTCAGTTTCTTCAGGATCGGTAAATTGAAAAAGTTTTATCTGGCTGATGCCGCTAATGCAAAAGAATTACAGTTTTTTGCTGCCGCTAAAATGTTTAAATGTGAGCCAGTTACCCCCAAACTAAGTATTCCTAAGGATTATTACGAACTATTAAATAAAAACAAGGCGGCTTTTCAGAATAGTTTTAACAGTCCCGATGACGAAACGCTTGCCAGAGGTCGCTCCAACGAGAATTATGTGTTGAGTAGATTGAAAGCCAATGACTTTAAATATCAACAGAGGTTTACCGAAGATGATGAAGAGTTTGTTGCTCAGGTCATTAACGGTATCAATACCGGTTCCATCTCTAAACTGACTGTCAAAAATATAAAACAAAACATAGAAAAAGAGCCAGATCCATTGAAAATGTTGGCCGTATTAAGGACACATGTTAAGCCAGCGATATTAGGAGTAAGAGTTACTGGCAATAATCTGGTCAAGGGGAAAAAAGAAGTAATTTTGTCCGAATATTTGAATGGGCTGGATAATGAATAGGCTTGAAGCAATAAGAATAATCGAGGATACTTTTGACAAAGCCTTTAATGAGGAAAAGTTTCTTTATTTTGTGCGTAATCTGTTTAACGATCTTAATGAAGCCAAAAAATTTCCTCAGCCGTTAACGGGCAGTTATATCAAAGATGCTTTCAAAGGCAAGATAAGATCTTATAAAAGACTTGGACAGTACACCGCCCCCAATGGTGTGGTCATAGATATTATAGTGGCCGAGTTGACCCAAGAGTATGCTTTGGATCACGCTAGAACATCACAGCGCAACTTTGCTGCTGATTATTTGAAGACCAGAGGCAATAAAGAAATCGGCTTGTTCATTTATTATTCTCCCGACAGGCCAGATTGGCGATTTTCTTTGGTCAAAAGAGAGTTAAAGACTTATCAAAAAGCCAGCGGCAAGGTTGCTATTGCCGAAGATTTGGTGCCAGCCAAAAGGTTTTCTTTCCTGGTTGGGGAAAATGAGCCGAATCATACAGCGAAAAAGCAGCTGCTCCCCCTGCTGGAAAACGAGCAGAAAAACCCGTCATTAAAAGACATTGAGCAAGCCTTTAATATCGAGACCATATCCGATGAATTCTTTGAGAAATACAAAGAATTATACGGGCAGTTAAAAGAGTCTCTGGATAAGCTGGCGGCGGAGCAGACAGAACGCGGCAGAAAAATAAAAGAAGACTTTGAAAACAAAAATATTGATACAGTTGATTTTGCCAAAAAGCTGCTGGGGCAGCTGGTATTCTTATACTTCTTGCAGAAAAAAGGCTGGCTGGGCGTTGATCGAAGCGGCGCTTGGGGAGAAGGCTCTAGATCTTTCCTGCGGGATTTGTTCGATGGAAAATATGTCAAGTATGAGAACTTTTTTAACGATGTTCTGGAGCCATTGTTCTATGAAGGTTTGGCTTATGACCGGGGCGAAACAGCTTTTTACAATGGGCTGAAATGCCGGTTGCCTTTTTTGAACGGCGGTCTTTTTGATCCGCTTCAGGATTATTCCTGGGAAAAAACCGATATTTGCATTCCGAATGAAATATTCTCAAACAAAACAGCGGACAATGTAGAAGGCACTGGCATACTGGATATTTTTGATCTATACAATTTTACGATCAAAGAAGATGAGCCGCTGGATAAAGAAGTCGCCATCGACCCCGAAATGCTGGGTAAAGTTTTTGAGCGGCTGCTGCCGGTAAAAGAGCGCAAATCGCAGGCGGCATTTTACACACCAAGAGAAATTGTCCACTATATGTGCCAGCAGAGTTTGATAAATTATCTGGCCGCTGAATTGAAAAATAAGACAGCACGGGAGGATATAGAAAATTTCATATTACAGGGCGAGCTGGCGGCGGATAATACAGACTCAGGTGGTTACGCGGGACAGCTGCCCAGAAGTATTAAAAATAATTATGCGGAAATCGATAAACTGTTGGAAAACCTTAAAATATGCGATCCAGCCATAGGTTCCGGCGCATTTCCTGTCGGTATGATGACGGAGATAATTGCCGCCCGCAATGCGCTGACGCAATGTTTCTCAAACAAGCAGAACAGAACCCTGTACAATTTCAAGCGTCACGCCATACAGGAATCTATCTATGGGGTAGACCTTGATGCTTCAGCTGTAGATATTGCCAAACTCCGGCTCTGGCTTTCATTGATAGTTGATGAAACAGATATGAAAAATATTCAGCCGCTGCCAAATCTTGATTACAAAATTATGCAGGGAAATTCTTTACTGGAAGAATTCGAGGGAGTAAAATTATTTGATGAGAATTTCCTCGCTAAATCTGAAAACCTATATGAGCAAGAATTAAAAAATATCCAAACTGAGCAGTTAAGCCTGCAGAAAGAATTTTATGAATATGGAGTCCAGGTTAATGATCTGGTCAGTATTAAGAAAAAAGGCAGGGAAATATCTGACCGCAAGAAAATTTTGGATAAGAGAGCCAGGGAATTAAGAAAGTTGTTGTCTGCTAATGGCAGTTCATTAGAAGACACTTTGTTTAATCAGCAGTCTGCAGCCAAGAAAAAGCTGGAAAAATATCAAGCCAAACAAAAGGAATTTTTTGACTCTGTGCAAAAAAGTGAGAAAAAGAAACTTTTGCAAGAACTTGGCGAACTAGAATGGGAGTTGATCGAAGCCACGCTCAAAGAACAGCACAAAACCAATTCTCTGAAAAAACTGGAGCAATACAAAAAGGCCAGGACAAAACCCTTTTTCTTATGGAAACTGCATTTTGCCGAAGTGTTTCAGGAAAAAGGCGGATTTGATGTGGTTATCGCTAATCCGCCGTATGGAATTTTGAATAAAAAACAAAACAAGGCAGAAAGTATAGTGGTTCCACCTGAAGAATTAGAATATTATAAGAACAGTTTATATTATGAGCCTGCAACTGGCAGGATGATAAATATATTTCGCCTGTTTATTTTAAAAAGTTTGAGACTGTTGTCTTCTGAGGGGATATTTATGCAAATATTTCCATTAGCTTTTACAGGCGACCTTAGCATAACAAAATTAAGGAAGTACATTTTAGAAAATTGTTCAATAATATTTATTGAAGCATTTCCAGAGAGAGATAACGAGAATAAGCGTGTATTTAGAGATGTAAAAATGTCAGTGGCGATAACCTGTATAAAAAACACAAAAACACCAGATAACTTTTTCGTTAGAATAAATACTGATAAATATATTGATGTTTCTGCCGAGAAAAACTATATAAATAAGGGAATTATAGAATTATTTGATGATAATAGTTATACGATACCCTTGATGTCATCAAAAGAAACTTCATTATTGCAAAAAGTTTTTACAAAAAGCACAAAATTTTCAGACATCGGCTGGTGTTATACTGGAGAAATTGATATGACTTTTTGCAAAGCAGCCTTTACAAAAAGCTCTAAGGATACTGTCTTGTTAAGAGGTGCAATTCTTGATCGTTATATAATAAAAGATAAAATGAGCCAAGGCGAGATATTATATATTGATGAAAATAAACTTAGAAAAACAAAGAAAATTGATAAAAGTGTATTTAGCAGTGAACGTATTGTTATGCAAGGAATTACTGGTGTTAACGAAAAAATTAGATTAAAAATGATGATTATCAAAGATGTGTATTGCGCGAATTCAGTTAATTTCCTGGTCTTGAATAAGGATGTTAATAATAAATATCTTTTAGGCATATTTAACAGTAAATTAATGAATTTTATATTTAAAAAATTTAGCACAAATAGTAATGTTAATGGCTATGAGATTAACAATTTGCCAATAAGGCTACAATCGTATGATGAACAAAAAATAATATCCATTGTTGACCAAATTTTAACTGTTAAAAGAAAATTATTGGGAACTTTTGATTTGGAAGCACAATTAGATAAATTGGTTTATGAAATATATGAGCTTTCCCCGGAAGAGATTAAAATTGTGGAGGAGAGCTTGAGATGACCACCTACAACAAATATCCTAGAGGTTCAGAATGGCGGAAATGGGATTTGCATGTTCATGCTCCCAGCAAATATACTTGCGCTAAAATGGATGAGTATTTTGGAAGTAATCCATCGGAGAAGTTTATAAGATTTATTGAAGAATTAAAAGAGCTCAATGACTTAGCCGCTGTTGGTATTACTGATTATTTTTCATTGGATGGTTACAAAGAAGTAGTGAACTATCAAAATAGTTTATCACATATACCACTAATTTTACCGAATGTCGAATTAAGGCTCATTCCAATGACAAACGATGCAAAAAAGATAAATGTTCATATGATTTTTAATCCTGAAAACATAACCGTTGATGAGTTTGAAAGATTTTTATATAAATTTGAATTTGGTGTAAATGAAAAATACACTTGCAAAGAAGAAGATTTAATAAGATTAGGTAAAAGTTTAGATTCGCATTTAAGTGAAGAAGCAGCATTTAAACGTGGCCTAAATGAGTTTTATATATCATTTAATGATTTTCATGAAAAATACAATGCCCAGAGTAATCGTTTCAAAGAAAACACGATTGTAATTGTTTCTAATAATAGTAGAGATGGTGTTTCTGGAATACAAAATATGTCTGCTACAAGAAATAATATTTATATGATAGCAGATATGATATTTTCCGGCAATCCTTCGGATAGAGTTTATTTTTTAGGGCTTGGAATAGATTCAGAAAGTGCTGTAAAAGATAAATGTGGTGCATTAAAACCATGCATACATGGTTCGGATTATCATGGTGGTAATAATGGCAGAAAATTAGCGGTGCCTGATTTAAATAAATATTGCTGGATTAAAGCTGATCCAACTTTTGAGGGGTTGAGACAAGTTATATATGAGCCGAAAGATAGGATTTGTATTCAAGAACTTGAGCCAGACACTAAACGTCCTTATCAAGTTATAGAGAGTATTAGGTTTATAGATAGTAATTTTATGACCGAAGAAATTCCATTAAATAGCAATTTGACTGCTATCATTGGTGGCAAATCAACTGGTAAATCGGTATTATTAAGAAATATTGCTAAAGCAATAGACAATAAACTCGTTGAAGATAAGTTAACAGAAGTTAATATTCCGCAGTATAAACAAACAGTCATCGATTTCTCCGTTAAATGGAAAAATGGTGAAGAATCAACTGTTCAGACAAATATTCCAAGCAAAAAAGTAATATATATCCCTCAATCATATCTCAATCGACTATCCGGAGATATTGAAAAGAGAGAAACCGTTATAAAACTAATAGAAGATATTATCAAACAAAATTCACAAATTAGTGCTGTTTTTGACAAAATAGAACAATCTCGCAGAGAAATTTCTAAAGAAGTCGCTTTGGAAATTGAGAGTATGTATAGCTGTTATCAAGACATTCAAGAGCAAGAGTATGCTATAAAAGAGCTAGGGGATGCAGATACCGTACAGACCGAACTGAATAAATTAGAGCAAGAAATTACCGAATATAAAAAGAAAGAAGGAATGACAGATCAAGAGATTGCTGATTATCAGGAATTATTAGATGAAAACGTAGCTCTAACTGACCAAAAACAGGTTATTGAAACAGACATGCAGAACTTAGATATGTTGATACAAGATGGGATTTGTTTTGCAGATATTGATATATTTTCATTTTCTGATAAAACAGGACAAAAGATTCAAGTTGAGTTTGAGGCAGTAAAACAAGAAGCTGCTAAAGCGTTTACTATACGATTAACTGCCCTAAAGACTATACTAGAG
>JAIRWS010000050.1 GCA_031268855.1 Candidatus Margulisiibacteriota bacterium
AAGGTTTCCGCCTCGCTTTGCGCAAGTGGGAACATGATTATAACGCTGTGCGCCCTCACGGTTCCCTCAAGTTTTTAACCCCGGATAAATTCCTCGAATCTGTTAAAATTAAAACCTAAAAAGTGTTACCCTTGTCTTCCGACCTGATAGGGGAACATGCCGGAAAATGGTAGAATCTCGGCTGGGCGCTTGGGGAGTGCGCTGCGGAATATTTAATTCTCTGTCCTTTTATTTAAAATAGTTTTACTGTGCGATTATTGGGACTGAAACGGTTTGCTTTTGCCGATTCCCAGTTTTTCTCCAAGCCATGTAAAGAATTTGTTGATGGCTCTCCTGGCTTTTTTCGGCCATTCCCATCTGTCCGGATGTCCGCCAACACCTATAAAAATATCGCCACGTATATTGGTGTCACTTCCGGTAGTAACTCTTTTTGGTGAGTCAGGTACATTATCCATATTATAATTGATTTCTGAGATATCTTTTGTTTCAGTATAGAAATTCCCGCGCACGAAAAAATAGATTTCTTTCTTGGAATCCCAGCGGACTTCCAGGCCGGTATTGGTTTGAAAAGCGTGCAGAGCGGTCTGGTCAAATTCATTGGGATTGCCGGGACTTTGCAGCCAAGTTATGGAATCGCCGATGCCGACATAAGCGGAAAATGACCATTGACCCACAATATATTTAGCCGCAGCGCTAATCCCAAAACCTAATTTTTGTTCATAAGGCTGTCCTTCGCGGACGCCAGATTGATACCTGGTTGTCCAGCCTTCTATTGCGGCATTTATATCGAGGTTTAGAGGATTACCACCCGGATGAAATGTATGCTGCCAGCCAGCGCTGAGACCGTATATGCCGCCCCCCTCTTTGACCATAGGTATAGCGCCTCCAGGCATTTGCGGTTCTTCGCCCTGCATACCATTCGTAATCCAGGTCGTCAGATTATCATAATATTGATCCATAGCTGCTTGGTCAGGCGCCTCAATGTCACCCGGAACCTGTCCAGAAATATATCCTCCATAAGGAATTATTCTTACTCCAGTATTAGGAATATCTATGGTCAAATTTCCACCGATCACGGTGACTGGAACATCATTATTGACTAGAGCTTCAACTAAATTGTACATGCTTTGCGTGGCTCCCGGCGCGTAGGCATAAGCAAAAGCGCCAGCGCTAATTATGCCATTGGCGAATGATGGAGTGCTGGCATTAATACCTGGAAAAATTGTATTAGGATTGTATTGTTGTAAAAAGCCAAGAGGAGTTGTCAAATCACCGCCGCCAAGATACCAGTTTTTCAGAAATGCATTAATAGCCAATGTGAATTCTGGCTTATTAAGGTCATTAAATGATAGGAATGTACTGGCGTTTAATTCTGAATTTTCTCCTTTGATAGTTACATCAGTCTTGATTCCGTGCTGATTAATGTCATCCCCAAATCTGCCTTCATATCCGGTTTCAATATCAATTGTTGGTTCTTTTTTTTCTTTTTCGGCAGATGCAGGGGGAGAGTCCGGCACATTGGCTGGCACAGCGATATTCAGCCCTCTATCTGTATAGAAAAAATCTTCCAGACTTTTTTCTTGATCCGTGAGCGCCTTTTTTATAGCTTCAATAGCGGCGCTTATTTCTTCCGGGGTATCAATGGGGTCGTCGTTAGCATGGTTATCCGCATAAGTCCGCAGTAAATTTTGTTCTTGAGCTGATAGTTCGGATATCTTTTTACCGTCCAATATCAACTGCAGGGCTTTTTGGAGTTCTTGTTCGTTAATTTCTCCATCTCCATTGCCTCCGGATTCAACGTTGTCCGCATCTTGTAAATATGGGACATAATTGGGATTTAAATTCTGGTCGGTTATTCTCATCAGTATCCTCCTTGAAAGATTGTGTTTCTAAATATATCGATAAATATTGATATATTCTTGCATAACTGTACCCACATTTCTGGTTTTTATACTAGGATATCGTTAGAAGACAGAAAAAATTGCACGCAAGTTTGGAGCAGAAAAAAACGATATATTATATAGAAAGGCGTAAAGTTTATGGAAAATGCCAATAAAGTACTACTGGAATCTAGCGATGAGTATAACGTTAATCTTGCCGATGGCGGAGAGGCGTTTATTTCCAGTATGGATGATGATATTTCTGGCGCGGACAGCAAGGACGCGGCTTTTATTCGGACTAAAGTATTGCCGAAACCTCAACTGGTTGGCCGAAATAAAAAAATAAAGGCCAAACAAAAACTCAATCAAGCGTTTTTTTCCGGATTTATACCAAAGCTTTTCGGCAGAAACAAAATCAAAACGACCGGCGTGCAGCTTGACTCCGCAGAGTTGAACACAAAATCCAATGCTAAAGACCGTCCAAGCAAAACTGCGCCAAAAGATGATGGTAATTATATTTATAATCTCAAGCAATACGATCAAAAAGAAAAGCTGGTTGAAAATAAGGATTCCTACTACACGGTAAAACGCGCGGCGGACGGCACGGCTATTGTGGACGAGGCTTATGGTTATTCAGAAAAAACCGATAGCTTTAATAGCGTGTCTGACTATATTGATCCATATAGTCCGGCAGTCAAGAAACTGCTTGCTGGTATTTCCGGTTTGAATGATGGCAGTGTCAGTCTCGAGGATAAGGTGGTCAAACTTTATAATTATATTGTCAATAATTTTAAGTACGTGCCGGACGCTTCAGACAGCTGGAATTTCGTTGAGGAGACTATTGCTAATAAAAGCGGCGACTGCGAAGACCTGACCAATTTGCTGGCTTCGGCGCTGATCGCTTTGTTAAGGCAAGAAGGATTAAGTTATGAAGAGGCCAACGGCCGCGTGGCCGCTATAGCTGGCAGTGATCCTCTGTACGGTGATCATGTGTATGTGGAGTATCAGGACGAGAACGGACAGAGTTATATTTTGGATCCAGCTTTTGCTAACGGCAAGAATATTGGCGCATTATCCGAGTTGACGCAAACAAAACAAAACAATTTCACGGTGTATTTCAGTTATAACGACACACAAATTAAAGGCGAAGCTTTAGCCGATGTTTCAGCCGCAGGAAATGCCGTTACATTCCGTTCGGCGGCTGGTGTGCCGGAGCACATTTATGTGGTTAATAGCACGGTAAAAAGTAACTTTAAGCTTACGGATATTCAGGCCGCAAAAATAGAAGAATATGCTAACAATGGTGATTGGAATGGACTAGCCGTACATCTTGAAACAATAGCCCTGGCGCAGTCTATTATCAGGGATAAATATCCTAGCAATTCTGTGCAGTATCAGGAATATAATGCGAACGTAAATGCTCTCAATGAGCTTGCTAGAATGAGTAGAACCAATCCTGCCGCGCTGGTTGCCAATGGCTTTCTAGCCGACAATGGAACAGCTGCTGGTGGTAATACTGGTGGCGCTACCACAATTCCTCCGGATGGTACAGATCCTCCACCTCCGGCAAACAGGGCGCCGACGGCCTATGCCGGAACAGACCGTTTGGTCGATTTATCCAAAGGCAACACCGTGACATTGGAAGGCAGTGGTTATGATCCAGATAATGATGCTTTGACCTACAAATGGGAGCAAATTAGCGGTCCCAGCACTTGCGCTATTGGCAATAGTTCTTCACCTACAGCAAATATAAGTGGGTTACAAGCTGGAAATTATAAATTTAAATTAACTGTGACGGATTCTAACGGAGCGACACACACTGACGAAGTTTTGGTGGTTGTTTCAAACCCACCAGAAGTTTACGCCGGAGAAGATATCGTAGTTAGATTATCCGAAGGCAATACTGCCACATTGAGAGGCAACGCTGTTGATCCGGACGGCGATTATATCTCTTATAAATGGAAACAGCTCAGTGGGCCAAATACCTGCGCTATTGCCAACAGCGGTTTGTCAAGCACCGAAATAAGCAATTTGCAAATGGGGATTTACACATTTGAGTTGACGGTTACAGATGCTCATGGACTGACAAGCACCGCCACAGTAAGGGTAATCGTGGAAGAAACCGCGCCCCCTACAGAACAATCACCGTATAAACCAGAGCTTGACGCCGAAATACTTGGCACCATAATCAACGAGGATGTTACGGAAGCGTTAATTACTTTAAGTTATGATGAAGAGTTTATTGAAGAGTATCAAGCTTGGGTCCTAAAAGGCGCCGGTGATGAGCAACCAGCCGCTAGTTTTCTTTTTTTAACCAGCGATTTTAAAGCGGAATTAGAGCGTTGTGTTACGCAAGATGATAAGGCGGCTCTCGATCAATGTATCGATAAAATATTGGTATGGCTGGATGCAATGGAAACTAGATACAATCAGAATAATTTATATGTTTCTGCGTTGGAAAATATCCGTTCCACGAAAACGCTATTGAGGGAATGGAAAAATAGGCCAATGAGTACCGTTAAGCAATTTTTTAAAACTGTGGATTCTCCTTTTCTGATCATGAGAACAGACAAATTCGATGAATACAAAGAAAGAATTCTTTTTGCCGCCAATTTGCAAAAGTTAATTACCATGCTAACGCAGGCCAAGGGCGACAGCCGCAACGCTATACAGCAGATCATGATCGAGCAATCCGGTTACCAAAAGATGAATATTGAAAAATTAAATGATAAACAAACGCAGTCGTTGACCAATTATGTAAATACAAGAATGAAAGAAATTTCTGATTATGTAAATAACCATAACAAAATCGCGGAATCAACCATGAAGAAAGCAATTGAAGAGCAGCGTAAACAGGAGCATGCGGATCTCTGGACATTATTGATCGGAGGAATTGTTTCTTTTCTCGCTTCAGTTCTTTTTGGGGTGGTCGGCATTAGTTTCGCTCCGGTAGCTTTAAGTGTGGTTACTACCATTACAACAGTTGTGCAAAGTATACGCAGCAGTCGTATAGAAATAAATGCGCTCAAACAACAGGAAAATATAGAAGAACAGCTCATGCTGCTACACACCTCCCAAAAACAAATGGACAGTATTAGTCTGCAGAAAAAAGCCGCGGAGTTAAGAAAACACCAGCAGGAATTAGAGGATAAACAAGCGGAGAAACAAGCTCTGGAACAAAAGCTGAAGGAAAACATAGAGATCAAAAAACAAGAACTGGCCGGACTGGAAAGTGCGGGTAAAGAAAATACGGAAGAGTGGCTGCGCGCGCAGGACGAATTGGCCGATTTACAGACCGAATTGCAAAACGCACAGGAACAAATAACGAGCGGCCAGAAATATTTGGATGTGCTCGATCTGGAATTGATGCAGCAAAACATTACAGCGCAGAACAGCGCGTTGGAACATAACAATGGTTATTTGGAGTTTGACAACACTCTCTATGCGCAGAACTCTTTGCGCGTGCAGGCGCTGGTCAATGCTCTGCGGCTGATCGAGATGGTCCAAAAGTCCCAGCACCAGGGCCGCGATAATGTGGCTGCGGAATTATCCCTGCCCGGCGCGGTGACCAGCAAATATGCCGAAAATGTGGTCAATCAAAAAGCGACCGAGCTGGTCGAAAAAATGAATGTTTTGGGACAAAAGGAAATTCAAATCGCCGATGCTTATAATCAGCGCAAAGAAGCGGAAGAGCAGATCAAGCAGCTTAACTTTAATACCGGTTTTGGCATCATGAGTAAAATGTTTTTCGGCGTGATAGATATCATGACGTTTGGCACGGGCGGCACAGTGCTGGGCGCGCTGTTCCGCAGCACCGGCGAAGCGGCTTTCGGTTATTATGGTAAATATACGGCCAAAACAAATGCTGTTTACAATCCTAATGCCGCGGCAAATTTTCAAGGGCAGAGTCAAAACAGCACGGATTTTTATGCGGTGTACAGCAGTGCTTTGACTAATTCCAGCGCTATGCTGCGAGATTTGACGGAAAACAAAAAGACGCTAGATTATGAAAAATATTTGCAGTTGATGGAAGAGATCAAGTGGACGCAGATCGAAAAGGAATTGGAGATAGCGCTCAATGCCGCGCAGAAAAATAGCCGCAATGTGGTGCATCAGGAACTGACGGACATCAAAACCGACACTCAGAGTGCGACCGTTAAGATCGTTGCTAAACAGGATTTGGCGCTGCTGCAGGACATCGTGCAGAAACAAGCTTATTTGGCCAATATTCAGGCGCAGGCTATCAATAAGCGTGTGGACATGCAGGTCGAGCTGGATAAAGCCGGCTACAATATTCTGGCTTCTGTTTTTAGCGGTTTGCTGGCGGGACAGAGTCAAATTGCCAAAAGCGGTGACAACTTGAATGACGCTTTTATTTACAGCCAGGTCAACAATCTTTTTGGCCAAAATAAGGATAATATTTTTAATCTAATCATCGGTGATTCCGATCTGAAACTGCAGGCAGAAAATCAGAAAAATCCGAATAACGGCGGTCTGTCCGCCGGGTTGTCGGGTTTTAAATCTCCCGAGCTCTGGGTCGAAGACGACCGCGGCAATGTGACGGTGGATCAGCGGGTTTTCCTAAAAAAGTACGCTAAATTGCAAAGACAATTGATCATGGAGCAGGCTTTAGCTGCTTTGCAATCCGCGCGGCAAAAAGCGCGGGATATTGTGCATACGGAGTTAGCCGAGAAAACTGCCCCAACCGCTGGACTGACTGCCGCGCTCACGGCGATCAATAAAGAAACCGCGCTGCAGGAATGGAATATTCTGACCGAGCAGGTCTACTCGATAGCCGATCTGCAGACCAAACGTAATTTTGCCGCGACGGAAATGCAGCGCAGTTTTACTACCAGTATTTTGTCCACAACTTTTGCCTCTATGGGTTATGCTTGCGGCTTGAATATGGATCAAGCCAACGCCGTAGGACAGTTGACTACTATTTCGTCTGAAGTGCTTTATCTGCTCAAGGATATCAATGACACCATGCTGGACGCAGTCAACCGGCTGACCGCCGAAGATTTGACTGCTGGCGAACTGGCGGAAGAACTGGGTTTTAACCGGCTGACCGAAGCGGAGGAAAAGCTGCTGCTGGAGGCTCTGAATTATAAAAATAACGTCAGCGAGTACGGTTTTGCGGTGGAGGACAAAGCCCAGCTGGAGTATATCAATACTATTATTGACCGGCTGCATAAACTCAAAGAGCAGTTATTGAATGTGCGCGCCGAGTTTTCCGAAGGCCGCGGCAATGTGCACGGCGTGCTGAACGCCGCCGCTGCGGAAACCACGTCATTTTTGCGGGAATTTGCCGATCTGCATAAACGTTTTGTTCAGCAAATTATGGACAGCCTGAAAAAAGGCGCGAGTGAAATTATCAAAAGACAAAACGAGAGACAAAATCAAAGGCTGCAGCTGGAGTTAAAATGTTTTGATTACGCGATCTCGGCGCTGGAAATGACGGCGCCTTTCCTCAACGATTCCTCGAGCGCCTGGCTCAAAAATTTTACCGAAGCGCTTAATTCTTTCCTGCCGCTGCTCAAGGCCGGTTATCTTGAATACGTTAAAAAAGGTGAGGAGGAAAAACAAGCGCTGCCGGATCTCGACGGGCTTACTCCAGCGGAAAAAATGCGGGTGCAAAGCGCGTCTGCCGCGGCGGACCTGGCTTTGGCGGAAACCGAAAAATCTTACGGCTTTTTAGAACAGACCCATAAATTGGTCGAGCAGTTTATCCGCGATATTAGTAAGTTGACGGCCAAAGCAATTACCAACGGCATTGTAAAGTCACGGCTGGATCAACTGCTGAATAGTAATCGTTTGGCTGATCTGCACCGGGAAATTGCTGCCGGCGAAAGCCGGCAGGAAGAATTAAAAGCTCAAATTGCTGAAGCTTTTGCCGCAATGCCGCTGGATCATCCTTTTTACAGCACGCATCTACAGCCGGCGCTGGAATTATTTGAGGCGGGAGATTATGCCGGCGCGCTGGCCAAATTAAATTTGGAAGGTTTGGACGAGGCGGCGGTCGGGCAGCAGACTTATCTTTTGAAAAAGATGCTGGAAACTAACATAGAACAATTAAATGCCTTGAACGCGCGTCTGCCGCAGGCCAAAGCGGAACTGGCGCAGGCGGAACGAGACGCGGCGGACAATATTAAAGTCTTTCGGGAGAATCTGGATTATATCAATAAACATTTGCCAGCTTTTCAAAAATTGCAAAAACAGGTTGCGGACAAAGAAATAACACCGGAGGAATTTGCGGCGACTGAGGAATATAAAAACATGCAAACCGCTGCGCTGGCTTTGGCGCCGCTTTTCAGTGATTTGACGGAATACGAGAAATTGATCCAGGAGCTGATCCCGCTGTCTACGTTTTACGGGAGTTCGACAGCCTCGCTGCTATCCGGTTTAACTGCCGCGCAAACTTTGTATGCTCAAAATTTTGCGCCGCTGGCTGTCCAGGAAGCACAGGCGGAATCGCTGCAAAAACAGGGCTTGGCGTCCGGTAATTATCATTACTCCCCCAGCAATAACGATGTGGCTGGAATATGGGCGCAATTTTTTGCTAAACGGCATGAACAGAATAAAACCCGCGGGGAGATTGAGAAGCAAAACGTGACGGCGCGCGCGGCTGTGGAAGAAGCTGGGCACGACCAGGAAGTTATCGCAAATTTATTCGACGCGCCGGAGAACGCCGAGCAGGAAATAGACATAGCCACCGCGGATATTTCCCAGGATTTGAAGCTCTATATCATCGAGTGGTGCGGCGGAGTTAAGGTGCCGCCGGATCAGCGCGCGCGGATCTCCGAATATGTTGAACAAAGAAAGAACAGCCGTGAAGTGTTGGCGTTGGATGCCGAAGCAGACGTTGAGTATGCCGCGGCGCTTTTGGCGGCAGATTGGGTGGAGGTTGAAAGTCTGCAAAAAGCCTATAATCAGGCTTTGGCGGAATATCTGAATGATCAAGAAAACAGCGAGACTTATATCCAGTTAAAGATTATTAAAATGCAGCTGGAACAAAAAGAACAAGCCTTTCAGAAAAAGCGCGAAACTTTCAGGCGCCAGCAGGAAAGAAATTTCCGTTTACAGTAATTTTCCGCCCTTCAAAAACGGTATCTTCGCTCGCAGCTCTTCGCCGACTTTTTCGATCTGCTGTGCTTTGGCCCTGGCGCGCAGTTTATCCATATTGGGTTTGCCGGCCTTGCACTCTTTGACAAACTCGTCGGCAAATTCGCCGCTCTGAATGCGTTTTAGCACATCTTTCATTCTGGCTTTGACCGAAGCGTC
>JAIRWS010000051.1 GCA_031268855.1 Candidatus Margulisiibacteriota bacterium
TTTATTCGCGCCAGTCTGATCCGGTTGGTCTCCGTCTGGCAAAGCGTCGCTCCTCGTCAACACATTGGCTGGCGACCACGCGCATGATCCTTGGCGCGCGCAGAAGTCCTGCCAGTCAATAGGGCTGGCAGGGATAACGAAGTAAAAAAACCAAACTGCGGATTAATACTTAGCTAATTCTTGAGCTTGCTTAGATGCCTCTTCCACTTTCTTGCTGTCAACGGTTGGAATGTTCGAGAATTCTTTCAATAAATCCATTACTTTGTACGGATTTATATCACCTTTTATTACTAAACGACATTCTCCATTATTGTTTTTTTCGATTTTAAATTCCGCCCCAATATTGGCGCCATTAAGCTGAGGGAGTATCTTTTCTTCCCACAAAGGAACTTCTTTTGAAGGAATTGCCAGCAATGGTGTTGAGACTGGTTTAGTTTTGTTTAAATCATTAAGATTAACATTTTCTGTCTGCTTGCTCCCCACCTTGACTTCCTCAGTAAATTTCGTTACCGGTGGTTTATAGTGATCATTAATATGTGCGAAATCCGTGTATAATTGGCGCATTATCTTTTCTCCTTTCTTTAAATTATTTTATCCGAGCAATTCTATTGTCGGGCTGTCGCCGCTCTGTGCCATCGCGGGGCCGCTGTCCTGCACCCAGGCTGGTAGATCGCTGTCCGGTATCAGCTCAATGGTCACTTCATTGGCTAAGCCAAGCGAACCGATGGTCAGGGTGACCAATGATATCGCCAGAGCTTTTTTTAGCGCGTCTTTATTTAAATTCATAATGTTGAGATTGTTACCTTTTGAAATTCCTGCCGTAACAATCGTCCTCCTTTCTTTGTTAGATTTTGTTTGTCCGCCAGAATGTATACCCACTTTTTTCATTTTTATACCTGCCGCCCTGCGACCGACAGCGGCTTCAAGCCGCGGAGAAAATCCCGTGCGCAACCGGCGCACGGTGGGCGGAAGTACCATAATTGAAGAGGATGTAAATTAAACCGCGTAAACAGTTCGTTTTGCTTTATCGCGGTTCGGTGGAAAAGTCCGCCAAAAGATACACGGAGTCGCTCCGGTAAGTCCAGTAATCCTGATATTTATTGGCCAGCTGGATCCTGGGCAGCGTACGCACGTAGTCCTCAATATAAACACGCAGCTGGAGGCGGTTGCTGAACCAGGCTTCGCAGGCGGTCTGCGCCACGCCGGACAGTCCGGCGGCTCTGGCAAATTCCCGGCACACCGAGATAAATTCATGATAGAGGCCGCTCGCGCTGTTGGTTTTGAGCAGGCTCGCCGCCGGTTCGCTGCCGTACAGCACCAGACATCGCCCCAGACCCGGTATTTCCTGGAACACAATTTGCAAAAAACCCAGATAGGCGCGCTCATCGAAAATGCTGATAAGATTAAAATTAGGGTCGCGCCAGAGGATCTGCGGGCGGTCTGCCGTGCAAATATCCGCCAGCCCGCCGTAAGGTATATGCCAGATAGATTTTCCTGGCCGGTAAAAACGCCCGCGGCGCTCAAGTGTCTTGCCGGTTAATTGCGGAAATTGCCACGTTAGATGCCGGCGCATTTCCAGATCACGCTTAATATTGGCGTGGAATATTTTCCGCGCCTGCCACGCTGCGCAAAAGACAGTCTGCCAGGGCATGACCTGCAGCAGCAGCTCAAAAGCACGCTCGCGTTTGTTCTGCAGCCCCCAGGCCGGCAGCAGCTGCTTGACTGCCGACCAGGGTTTATCTTGCAGCATGGCCTGCTGTGCGGCCTCGACCGCCTGTAAGAATTTCTGCCGGTGGTTCGGAGAGAGTTTCGTATAATGTTTGTATAACGACACCGTAAAATAACCAAGGCCGCTGTTCCTGATATAATTAAGGATAGCCATTTCCTCGGTAAAGAGGTTTAGTTCGCCGCTAAAGAAACCGCGGGCGATGTTCTGTAAATTTTGAATGCCGGTTTTAGGCGAAACAGCCAGCTGCTCTTTAATGATCCGCCAAAAGGCCGCGCGCATGGAAAGTCCCATTTTGGCGAAAATATAATGCTGGTTGTAAAAAAAATGATACCAGAAATTCAGTTTGTCTGTATTGGAACGCAGAGGCAGCTGCGCGGCTTCTTGCGGCGAGACATAGCCGAGGGTTAGCAGCGACTGGATAACAAGTTTGGCACGCTCCCGCAAGGGATACATTTTTTCCGCGCAGATAAAATCGAAATTCCGCAAAAATTCCGCGGCCCGCAGGGAGTCCATGTTATTTGGCGGCGGCTGGCTGATAATTTTCCGGTGGAGCATTACTCTAAATATTCGTAAGGTACGAAATATAGTTGCAGATATTTTAGGACAAAGCATCCGGCCAGGCGTGGTATAGTCCGGTAGCGTTGACTGGATTACTTTTTGGGGGTACAATAAGTCTGCGATGTACGAATTTGATCGCTTTGAGTGGGACACTAATAAAGCCGCAAGTAATTTGGCCAAGCATGGTTTTGATTTTAACGATGCTTGGCAAGTGTTTACTGATTCGAACAACCGAACCTTTGAATGTTTTGGCTATGCTGAACAAAGGTTTAAGACCATTGGTTTATGTGGCAGACATTTGGCGGCGGTTGTTCATACGCCCAGGAGCGGCGCTTGTCGCATAATTTCAGTGCGGCATGTTTGGCAAAAAGAAAGGAGTATTTACTATGACAATAATTCGTAAAACACTTGAGGAAATGAGACGAGCAAGATCAAAAACGTGCTGGCGGAAAATAGACAACAGGCTCAAAAATAATATTGAGGTGTACGATGAGGACAATCCAGACCTAACTGATCTTCTAGCCAGTGGTTTAGCCAGGCCTGTTAAGGTTAAATTTGGCCGGCCCAAAAAAGCCGTATGCAAACAAAAAGTTAATATCCGTTTTGACGCGGATGTTTTATCAGAATTAAAAAAGACCGGAAAAAATTGGACTACTAGAGTAAATAATATAACTAAAGACTGGCTAATCAGCAATGGGCGTTTGAAAGTTGCTTGAATTGGATCCGCTATTCGTCAGACAGCTTTTGCGGAGGCTTCAGTCCGGTAGCGTTGACGATTTTAGAAAAATTAAGTAATCTCTAACTCCTGCTCTTTGGCCTGTTGCTTGTTCCGGAGTTTAACGCGCGCGGGAACAATAAAAAGAAAGGCCGTAAAATTTAGGAGGCTGGCAAAGTGAAATTGTTAGAAGGTAAAATAGCTCTGGTCACCGGCGTGGCTAATAATTACAGCATTGCTTACGGTATTGCCCAGGCTTTGCGCGAACACGGCGCGGAGCTGGCCTTTACTTATCAAAATGAGCGCTTGAAAGAAAAAATGGGCGATCTGGTCAAGCCGTTCGAGCCGCAATTGATTACCGAGCTGGATGTGACCAAAGACACGGATATTGCCAGAGTGGGGCAGGAAATACTTTCCACCTACGGTAAACTCGATATTTTTGTCCATTCGCTGGCTTTCGTCCCCAAAGAAGATCTACACGGCGAATTTTACAAGATCAGCCGTCCGGGTTTTGCTCTGGCCAATGATATCAGCTCTTACAGTTTGGTTGCCGTGACCAATGCTTTGCTGCCGGCTTTTGAGGCGGCGGGCGGCGGCAGTGTGCTGTATTTGACTTATATCGGCGGCGAAGCCGCTATTTCCACTTACGGTCTAGCCGGTGTGACCAAAGCCGCGCTGGAAATTTCCGGCAAGTATCTGGCGCAATCCCTGGGCGATAAAAGGATCCGCGTCAATGGCATTTCCGCCGGGCCGATCAAGACTCTCGCGGCGCGCGGCATTAAAAATTTTTCCGGCTTGCAGCAAAAAGCGCAGGATTTTATGCCGCTCAAAGGTGAAATGACCCCGGCGGATGTGGCCGGCACGGCGGTTTTTCTGGGCAGTGATTTGTCCAAATCCATCACCGGCGAAATCATTCATGTCGATAACGGTTTTCACTGTGTCCGCGGCTGACAAAACCATAACCAGCGTTGCCAATCCGCTGGTCAAAGAGATTTTACGCCTGCATGATAAACGGGGGCGCGCCGAAACCGGCCTCTTTATTATAGAAGGGCAGCGCGAATTGGACATTGCCGCGCGGAACAGTGCAAGTATTATAAAAATTTTGTACAATCCTCAAAAATGTGATTTTTTCGTAAATTTAAGCGTGAAAATTGACGAAAAAATAAAAGTTTCTGACAGGATATTAGAGCGTGTTTCCTATCGCGGCGCCGTGGAAGGTTTTGTCGCTGTGGCCAAAATGCCAGAGCGAAAACTGAGCGATCTTAAATTGCCGTCCGATCCGTTGATCGTAGTTCTGGATAAACTGGAAAAGCCTGGAAATATCGGCGCAATTCTCCGCACCGCTGAAGCTGCCGGTGTTGACGCGATTTTGGTCTGCGATGAGATTGGCGATCTCTATAATCCTAACCTTATCCGCGCCAGTCTGGGCGCGGTTTTTTCCCTGCCAGTGTTTTGCACGGCCGCCGCTGACGCGCTGATTTGGTTAAATGCGCGCAAAATAAAAACTGTTCTGGCCTCTCCTCAGGCCCAAAAAGTGTGCTTCGATTCTGATCTTTCCGTTCCGCTAGCGCTGGTCATTGGCAGTGAAGCCGCTGGAGTTTCGGATATTTGGCTAAAAAACGCGGCGGACAGCGTTATTATTCCTATGTCTGGCGCGGTCGATTCACTCAACGCTTCAGTTTCCGCGGCTGTCCTGATATATGAAGCGCTAAGACAAAGGAAGCACGCAAACATCAGCAGATGGTCAAAATGAAGACAGCAAAACAAGCGCTCAAAGAGCTGGAATTACTCGAAAAAGAATACCCCAAGTGGCAGGCGGCTGTTTTGGACTTGCTGGCGGTGGAAACGCAGAACCCGTTCAAGATTTTGATCAGCACCGTGCTTTCTTTGCGCACCAAAGATCAGACCACCGCGCAGGCCAGCAAACGTTTGTATGCCGCGGCCGATACCCCGCAAAAAATCTCGAAATTGAGCGGGAGACAATTGGAAAAACTTATATATCCGGTTGGTTTTTACCATACCAAGGCCAAACAAATATTACAAATTTGTAATATTTTATTGACAAAGCATAATGGCGAAGTTCCGGCTGATCTTGACGCTTTGTTGTCTTTTCCGGGTGTTGGCCGCAAGACCGCCAATCTGACGCTGGCGCTCGGGTTCAATCTGCCGGCGGTCTGCGTGGACACGCATGTGCACCGTATCAGCAACCGTTTGGGCTGGGTGCAGAGCAGGACGCCGGAAGAAACTGAGTTTGCTTTGCGGGAGTTGTTTCCCAAAAATAAATGGTCGGCGATCAATAAAATTATCGTGGCTTTTGGCCAGACTATTTGCCGACCTATCGGCCCCAGGTGCGTGAATTGTGTTTTAACAGATTGCGCGGTGCGTGCCAATCATGTATAATCGTCAATATAGTTAGTGAGTATTATTAGAGATATAGGCGAAAGGAAGTGATCTTAAATGAAAAAGTTACTGGCAATTGCAGCTTTGTCTCTGGTTGTAACAGTAATGCTGGCGGGCTGTGGCGCCACCGCGGAGCAAGTCTCTAGCACATCTGCTAAGAGCGGCAACAAATACAGCGGCAATTACAACACGAATCCTACGGATAGCAAGTAATTGTTTTTGCTGAAGATAGAGGCGCCGCCTGCAACGCCTCTATCTTTGTTACAATACCTTGGTGAACAATCTCGAAACCGATATCCAATATCTAAAAGGCGTTGGTCCCGCGCTGGCCAAGAAATTCCAAAAACTTGGTTTAGCCAGAATAGGCGACCTGTTTTATTATTTTCCGCGTAGTTATGCCGACCGCAGCAAAATCCAGCGTTCTGGCGAATTGTCCGCTTATGCGGGACAGCGTATTCTTTTGCGCGGTAGGATCACGCGGGTAAATTTAAATCAGCCGCGGCCGCGTTTTTATGTTTTGCAGGCGGAAATACAGGACAGCGACGGGATTTTCAGCGCGGTCTGGTTCAATCAAAAATTTCTGGCCAGCGCGTTGTTGGAGGGCATAGAAGTTTTGGTGTCCGGCAAAGTTGTTTACAATAATTACAGCAGGCATTGGCAGGTCGAGGCCGATGATTATGAGATCATCACGCCGGCTTACCGCGCCGGCGTCACGCCGTTTTACGCGCTGACCGAGGGCTTGGCCCAAAAAAAACTCCGGCAAATCGTCCAGCAGGCTCTGACATATTTACCGCTGCTGGCAGATCCCTTGCCGCCGGATCTGCGGACAGAATACGCGCTGGCCGCTCTGCCGGCGGCCGTGTCTGAGCTGCATTTTCCTGTGCGGCGTGATGCCTGGCGGCAGGCGCGCCGCCGCGTGGTCTTTGATGAATTTTTTTACGTGGAGTTAGGCGCGGCCTTGCGTTATGCCCGCGCCAAAACGGAATTAAACGGTATTTGTTTTCAGCCGCAGGGCGCGCTGCTGGAGACTTATTACCGAAGCCTGCCGTATCAGCTGACCGCCGCGCAAAAACACGTCATTGACGAGGTGTTGTGCGATATGGCCGCGCCCAAGCCCATGAACCGTCTGGTGCAGGGCGATGTCGGCTCCGGCAAAACCGATGTGGCGATCGCCGCTTTGCTTTGCGCCGTGCAGTCCGGTTATCAAGCCGCGCTGATGGCGCCGACGGAAGTGCTGGCCGAACAGCATTTTGCCAGGATCACCACGCGTCTGGCCGCGCTGGGTGTTCAGGTCGGCGCGCTGCTCGGCAGACACACGCCGTCCGAGAAAAAAGAAATTTACCAGCGGCTGGCATCCGGCGCCTGTCAGATCGTCATCGGCACGCAGGCGGTCATTCAGGAAAAAGTTATTTTTCAAAAATTGGGTTTTGTTATTATCGATGAGCAGCATCGTTTCGGCGTAGTCCAGCGGCAATTATTAAAAACTAAAAGCGCGGAAAATGTTGACCTGCTGATAATGACCGCCACGCCGATCCCGCGTAGTTTGGCTCTGACGATTTACGGCGATTTAGACCGCTCAAATATTGATGAGCTGCCGCCCGGGCGCACGCCGGTCAAGACTTATCACGCGACGCCACGCGCGCGCCAGCGCGTGCGCGAATTTTTGCGTCGGCATTTGCGGCAGGGCGAACAGGCTTACATTGTTTATCCGCTGGTCGAAGAGTCAGAAAAAATCGACCTGCAGGCCGCGGCTGAATCCTGCGCGCAGCTGGTAAAAATTTTTCCGGAATACCGGATCGGGCTTTTGCACGGCCGCCTGAAAAGCGCGGAAAAAGCGGAGATCATCCGCCAGTTTCGGGAAAAAGAGCTGCAGGTTTTAGTCTCGACGACGGTGATCGAGGTCGGTGTCGACGTGCCCAATGCGACGATCATGATCATCGAGAACGCCGAGCGTTTCGGCCTGGCGCAGCTGCATCAGCTCCGCGGCCGGGTGGGGCGCGGCCGGCAGGAAGCGTTCTGTTTTTTGATCGCCGAACTTAAATCTGCGGACAGCAAAAAAAGGATCAACGCTCTGGTTGAAACAACGGACGGCTTTAAGCTGGCGGAGATCGATCTGGCGCTGCGCGGTCCGGGTGATTTTACCGGCGTGGCGCAGTCCGGTTTTCCTGACCGGCTGCTGGCCGATTTGGTCAAAGACGAGAAGCTCCTGCAGGCCGCGCGTGCCGCCGCCTTTGCGCTGATCGAGCGGGACCCGCGTCTGGCCAAACCGGAACACGCTTTGCTCCGTGCCGAACTGCGCCGGCGCAGTCACGGATTGATCGATTATATTTTGCTGAATTAACTATTTTTTGTTTTTGGCGGGCAGTTTATTTAAAAACTCTAAACAAGCCAGCCGCGCCGCGAAACTCATCTTGCGGAAGACGGTTAACAATCTTTGTTCTGCGCGGCTGGTTTTAAGCGGTTTTTCCAGAGGAGCTTTATAGTTTAGAAATAAATAATCAATAGGCACGCCATAAAAATCGGTTAATTTTAGTAAAATATCCAGGCGGGGCACGCCGGTATGGCCTTTTTCTAGATAAACATAATTGGAAAAATCAATGTCCAGTAATCCGGTCAACACTTCCATAGTCAAACCCTTTTTCTGGCGTAATTCTTTCAGGCGTTTGCCGATGTGCAGCTGGAGTTTTTGGATATTGCTCATTGTTTTTAACCATCCTTATCCTGTTATTTTATGAATTGACGAAAATAAAAACATTGATAATTATCAATATTGATATATATCAGCTTTCCGGCGGCGGAGCCAGTTCTGTTATCAGCATTGTGCCTAAGTTTTACACGCTGGTTTATATTATGAAAGTTAAATAAATCCACCGCGGCGAAAAAATGAATTGAGCAGTGAGACCGGCCTGTTGTACAATTTGCCATAATGCGCATCATCGCCGGACAATACAAACACCGCCTTTTGGCTTTTCCCAAAAATGATCCGGATCTGCGCCCGACCAAAGATATGGTTAAGGAAGCCTTGTTTTCTATTATCGGCGCCCGCGTCAACGGCGCGCGATTTTTAGATCTCTATGCGGGCAGCGGCTCGATCGGTCTGGAAGCGGTCAGTCGGGGCGCGCGCGAAGCGGTTTTCGTTGACCAAAACACGCAGTTTATCCGCGGCAATATTCAAAAACTCGGCTGCCTGAATACGCGTGTTTACCACAGCGACGTGCCGCGCGCGCTTAAATCTCTGGCGGCCAAAACGGAAAATTTTGATATTATTTTTCTTGATCCGCCGTACCGGCGGGGTCTGCTTGCGGTTTCGGCCTGCTTTGCTATACTAAATCCCGCTGGTTTGCTGATCGCTGAGACGGCGGCGGACTACACGCCGGAACTGCCGCCGGAGGTGAAGATCCGGGACGAGCGGCGTTACGGCTCGGCCAAGTTATTATTTTTGGAGAAAAAAAATTGAGCAAAGCTATTTATCCGGGTTCTTTTGATCCGATCACCAATGGTCATCTTGACATCATCGAACGTGCCGCTAAAATTTTTGACGAGATAATTGTCGCGGTATTGCACAATGACGATAAACGGCATTTATTTCCGATCGAGGAGCGGCTGCGGATCTTGCAGGAATCCCTGACGCATATCCCCAATGTCTCGCTGCGGACTTTTGACGGACTGCTCGTCGATTTTGCCGTGGCGTGCGGCACCAATCTGGTCATTCGCGGCCTGCGCATGGTGTCCGATTTTGATTACGAATTTCAAATGACACTGACCAACCGCCAGCTCAAAAGCGATTTGGAGACGGTTTTCCTGATGACCGACGCGGCCTATTCTTTTTTGTCGTCGAGTGTGGCGCGGCAGATCGCCGGCTATCGCGGCAAGGTCGAGCATCTGGTGCCGCCGGCTTCGGCTAAAGCCCTACGACAAAAATTTGAAAAGCCTCCGCAAAAGTAAGTTTTTTATATTTTTGCAGAGGCTTCGCAAAAAATTTGCTTGAACTGCCAAATTGTTTGGTGTTATGATTGTTGACGGGGGTTTTCATGGAAACATTGGGCTTGATCGAGGAAATTGTCGCCTATATTTCCGGCGCACCCAAAGCGCCTTTTTCTAAAAATAAAATCGTGGTGGAAGAGCGGCGTTTACTGGATTTTTTGGAGAAACTTAAACTGCTGGCGCAGACAGAAGGTCAGGCCGCGCGGCGGGCAGTGAGTGTGCCGCAATTGAAGCCGTTGCGTAAAGAGCAGTACGATCCCAAGGCTTTCGGCGCGGAAGGCGAGCCTTTGATCCGGCAGGCTAAACAAAAGGCTGACGCCCTGACCCGCGAGGCCGATGAGTACGCCGACCATGTTTTGGCTCATTTGCAGGTCGTGATCGCTAAATGGGAGCGCACTTTGCATAACGGGCGGGAAGTTCTTAAAAAACGCAGGGAGGGCGCGAAATAATGCGGCCGGATAAACGGAAAAACAATGAGATTCGCAAAGCGGAAATAACGCCTAACTTCACGAAAAATGCCGCCGGCTCGGCGCTTATCACAATGGGCGAGACGAAAGTTATTTGCACGGCGTCCGTTGAGGAAAAAGTGCCGCCTTTTTTGCGCGGACAGGGACAGGGCTGGCTGACTGCCGAATACGGCATGCTGCCCGGCGCGACCAATGAGCGAGTAGCCCGCGACAGGTACAAAGTGGGCGGCCGGACTATGGAGATACAGCGTTTGATCGGCCGGGCTTTGCGCGCGGCGATAGACCTGAAAAAACTCGGCGAAATAACTATCACTCTGGACTGCGATGTGATCCAGGCGGACGGCGGCACGCGCACGGCTTCGATCAGCGGCGCTTTTGTCGCTCTGCGTCTGGCGGTCAATAAACTGCTGGCCGGTGGCAAAATCTTGATCGACCCGATCGTGGACAGCGTGGCGGCTGTCTCGGCCGGTATTGTGGACGGCGAACCGCGCCTGGATTTGATGTATCTCGAGGACAGCGCCGCGGAAGTTGACCTGAATGTTATCATGACCGGCTCCGGCCAGCTGGTGGAAGTGCAGGGCACCGGCGAACATGGCACATTTACGCG